>NZ_RZPI01000582.1:0-3682 GCF_003998715.1 Mesorhizobium sp. M7A.F.Ca.CA.002.15.2.1 | reverse complement strand
GATCTGCACCGTGCTCGGCGGCTTGCCGCTGGTGCTGGCGAGCGGCGCCGGTGCCGAGGCGCGCGTCGCGCTCGGCTGGGTTATCGTCGGCGGCCTGGGGTTGGCCACCGTCTCGACGCTGTTCCTGACGCCGGTCGCCTATCTCCTGCTTGGCCGCTTCGTGACGCCGAAGACCCATGAGGAAGCGCGACTGAAGCGCGAGTTGGAGGAAGCCGCCTACACCAATGTGGAACCGGCGGAGTAAAGAAATCCAGGGAAAAGTGTGTAGCGGTTTTCCGTCCGGAATTTCGTAAGAAAAATAGTTCCGCCTATCTCAAGAACCGGCCTTCGATCGACCAGCGCGCGGCGAGGAAATTCAGCACCGCCGCCACCACGACACCGGCGATCTTTGCCGGCCACACTCCGGCGATGCCGGCAAACAGCGCGATGGAGAGGCTGGAGACGCCGAGCGAAATCAGCCCTCCAAGCGAGGCGAAGCGAAGGAATGCGTCACGCAGCCGGATGGCTCGATTGCGCTCGAACGACCAGAAGCCGTTCGCCGCGAAGGAAAAGGTGACGGCGATGAACCAGGCAGCAACGTTGGCCGGCAGCGGCGAAGCACCGAGCTTGAGCAGCAGGAAGAAGCTGGCAAGGTCGATGGCCGTGTTCGCCAGTCCGACAATGGCAAAGCGGACGATCTTGTTGCCGGTCGAACGCGGGGGCCGCTCGGCGTCGTTCATCCCCTGCCATCCATGATTGCGACATTGGCGCGGGCCAGGCTGGCTCCGAACGCGTCCGATGCCAGGGCCGCGAATTCGACCTCGCGCACACCTTGCATCGTGTCGCGCGCGCGCAGCGTCTCGT
This sequence comes from Mesorhizobium sp. M7A.F.Ca.CA.002.15.2.1, assembly GCF_003998715.1. NCBI lineage: Bacteria > Pseudomonadati > Pseudomonadota > Alphaproteobacteria > Hyphomicrobiales > Phyllobacteriaceae > Mesorhizobium > Mesorhizobium sp. M7A.F.Ca.CA.002.15.2.1. The sequence continues at coordinate 2,839 of NZ_RZPI01000582.1, read as the reverse complement.
CGACATGGCCGGGATGGCACATGAACAGCCCTTGTTCCGGCAACCCTTCGACGGCGGCCTGCAGAACCGCAGTGAACTTTTCGGGCTGCCGCCAGTCATAGATGCCGGCGAGCGGCTGGAAAACGATGAAGCCGGCGCGCTGCATCGAACGGTTGAACCCGGCAGCGAGCGCGGCAATCGCGGCGACCTTCGACCCTGCGGCCAGCGCCGGGCCGCCGCGTAGGGCCGGCCTGTCGGCGCCTTCTGGAAACCGCGCGCGCAGCCATGTGCGCACGACGGGAAGGAAATGCACATGCTGATGCCCGTCGACGAAATCGGGGCGGCGGCCAAGCGCCTCGACGAAGCGGCTGTACTGGGCGTCAAGCTCGGCATGAACATGGCGCTCGTCGATGCGGCCGCGCAGAACAGGCAAGGCCAGTGCGCGGAGCGGTGGCAGCCGGCCTTCCGGCGCCAGGTTCGACCGGCCGGTAATGGTCAACTGGTCGGTCAAGGTGAGATGCAGCCCGACCGCGGCCCGGCCGCACAGCGGTTTTATGCGCGCTGCCTCCGCTTCCCATTCCGGAAAGCCGGTCATGCAGCTGGTGCCGGTCAGGCGGCCGCGATCGAGCAGGTCGAGAATCGCGGCGGAAACGCCGGGCGCCAGGCCGTAATCGTCGGCGATCAGGCGGATGCGCCGCGTCATCTGTTCGAAGTGCCTGGCTCCGGCCGATCGGCGGGGGCCACGCTGCGCACGACGTCGCGCACGAGATAGACCGGGCGATCCTTGCTCTCGCTGAGCGTGACCCAGACGTATTCGCCGATCAGGCCAAGCAAGGTCAGGTTGAGGCCGCCGAGCAGGACGACGGCAACCAGCAGGCTGGGGTAGCCCGGAACGGCAATGCCGTAGAAGATCACCTCGAAGAGCACCTTGGCGCCATAGAGCGCACCGGCCAACGCCGCGAGCAGCCCGCTGAGGCTGATGAGACGCAAGGGAATGACGGAAAAGGAAGTAAAACCTTCGAGCGAGAAGGCGATCAGGTTGAGCCGGCTCCATTTCGACGTGCCGCTGGCGCGGCCTTCCGGCGAATAGGGCAACGCCTTCTGGCGAAAGCCGGCCCAGGCAAACAGGCCCTTGTTGAAGCGCCGCTTGTCGCGCAGGCTGGTCAGCGCGCGCGCCACGGCGCCGCGCATGACGCGAAAGTCGCCGGCATTTTCGGGAATATCGAAACGCTGGCTCGAGTTGATCAGGCTGTAGAAAAGCCGTGCAAGCTGGCTGCGCCGCCAGCTCGCCTCGCGGCGGTCGTTCTGCGCATAGACGACGTCGATGTCCGGATGGTCCACCAGCTCGGCGATCAGCTTCAGGCTGATGTCCAGGGAATGCTGGAGGTCGGCGTCCATGATCAGCACCATGTCGCCGCGCGACTGGTCGAGGCCGGCGAGCACCGCGACTTCCTTGCCGAAATTGCGGCTGAGGCGCACGATCTCCCACGACCCCGTCAGCGCTTGCGAAAACCGCACGGCGCCATCGTCACGACTGCCGTCATCGACCAGGATCTTGTGTACGGTCATGCCGAAGCGTTGTGCCACGGCCACTTCGAGCTCGCCCAGCAGGCGCGCGAAGGCCGATGCCGATGCCGCCTCGTTGAAGAACGGTGCGACGATATCGAGGCTCGGCCGCAACTCAACCATTGGCGACTCCCGCATTCACCACCTTTTCCCGTGCCTTGGCCCAGAACCACCAGATCAGCGAACCGGCGATAAAAGTGACGGCGACCGGCCGGAACCAGGGGAAGAGGAAATCGTGCACATGGCGCTCGACGCCGCTCAACCCGGTCACGAACAGCGTCGTCGACAGCACCGAGGCAAGGACGCCGCCCCGTTCTTCACGCCACAACAGGGCGATGGCAAGACCGGCTGGTACCGCGATCATGGCAAAGGTGTTTGGCTCGACGCGCGGGTTGAAGACGCACATGTAGAAAGTGGCTGTCAGGAAGATCGCCAGCGCCGCCTTTCCCTGTTCGAGCCTGCGGTCGAACCAGATGACGGCAGAAAGCGTAAACAGGGCCATGACCATGCGCACGATCGTTGCGCCGAATTCCGGTATCGGCAGTCCTATCGTGGTGAACGGTGCCGTGAAATCGGTGGGCACGAAATGGCTGGTGTTGTCGACGGCCATGGAGGTCAGCATCTGGATGAAGACACGATGCTGATCGTTGAGATAGCCGGCGGGAGCAAAAGCGTAAGGCAGTGCCAGCACGAACAGCAGCGCCAGCACCAGCACCGGTATCAGCCGGAGCCGAAGGGCTCCTACCAACAACAGCATTATGATCGCGGTCGGCTTGGCGATGATGGCAAGCGAAGCCCAGAAGAACGTCTCCGCCCGCCGCCCTTCCAGCGCCGACAGGGTGAGAAGCCAGCAAGCGCCGGTCAAAAGGATCGTCGCCTGGCCGTTGCGGATCGCCCCCACCGCCATCGGCAAAGCGAGGAAAAGACCGAAAGAAAGCAGCCATGTCAGTTCGCCGCCGCCGAGCTTGCGCACCTGCCGCATCGCGGCGTAGGTCAGCACCGCAAAGCCAATGGAATGCCAAACCAAGCCGCCCAGATGCGGACCAAGCTTGACTATTGGAGTGTAGAGCGCGGCAAAGGCCGGCGCGTAGAGATACCCCATCTCGGACTGGGTGTCGTAGAGCGGCAGACCGGCCTGAAGCGCCACGCTGCCGTCGATATAGGCCTGCCATACCGTCCGCGTGTGCGGTGACCACAGGACCAGGGCAAGAACGACCAGGAACGCTCCGATCCACAGGCCAAACCCCAAACGGTCGAAAACCGGCTTGGAAATCGTCATCAAGGCGCTCCACAC
>NZ_RZPI01000581.1:0-3692 GCF_003998715.1 Mesorhizobium sp. M7A.F.Ca.CA.002.15.2.1 | reverse complement strand
ATCCCGATGAAGATGATCGGTCACGTCACCTCGAGCTACTGGTCGGAAAATTGCGGCCGCTCGATCGCGCTGGCGCTGGTCGCCGGCGGCCGCGACCGGATGGGCGACACGCTCTACGTGCCGATGCCGAACGGGGTGATCGAAGTGGAGGTTACCGGCATGGTGTTCTTCGACGAGACGGGAGGGCGCCTCAATGGCTAAGGCCGCTGCAAGGAAGACGGCTCCGGCTGCATCGCCTTCGGTCGAGCGCCGTCCGGCGCTGGCTGGACGCAGCACCACTGCTGCCGCCGTCAAGGTCGAGGTGCTGCCGCCGGCCGAGCGCATTTCGCTGCGTGCGCCGGAGGCTTCGGCCGCAGCGCTTTCGAAGGCGCTCGGCGTGACCTTGCCGAAAAAGCCGAAGACATCCTCCTCGAAGGGCGGGCGCACCGCCTTGTGGCTCGGCCCCGACGAATGGCTTGTCATCGATGAAGCCGGCAACGATCCGCTGGCCGATTGCGCCGGGGTTGCCGCTTTGCACTCGGCGGTCGGCATCTCGCATCGCAACATCGCGATATCAGTGACGGGCGCGGGGGCAGCGGCGACGATCAATGCGGGCTGCCCGCAGGATCTGTCGCTCGACGCCTTCCCGGTGGGCGCGGCGTCGCGCACCATCCTGGGCAAGACCGAGATCGTGCTGTTGCGCACAGCCGCCGATGCCTTCCGGGTCGAATGCTGGCGTTCCTTCTCGGACTATGTCTTTACTTTCCTGTCCGAGGGATCGCGCGACGCGGCGGTCTGAACTCGGAACGTTTTGCAGGGCACGCTCGTTCTGCATCCGCACGCCGAGGGAGAAATGCCGATGCCGTCGAATTCCGCGCCGAAGTCGCCGGTCAAAAAGACATCGGCCGTCCGCTCGCTCGAACATGAGCGACATGAAGCCCCGAGCGCCGAAGAGGAACTCGAGGAAGGCCTCGAAGACACGTTCCCGGCCAGCGATCCGGTATCCATTACCGGAACCGCCATCCCCGGCGCACCGGCGAAACCGGGCAAGGCCAAGACCGTGCCGGGGCGCAAGAAGCGCAAGACCTAGTATTCCATCGGGCCAGATCGCATCGGACCTTCTCAATCTCCTTGGGCGTGCTATTTAAAGCGCTTTGGGAGATGAAAATGCCGACAAAAGCGATCGTTTGGGGCGAGAACGTCCACGAGCAGACCAATGAAGCCGTGCGCGAACTCTATCCCTTGGGGATGCACGGCACCATCGCCGCCGCGCTCAACCAGGACAAGGGCATCGAGGCGGCCACCGCCACCTTGCAGGAGCCCGAGCACGGCCTGAGCGAAAAGCGCCTGGCGGCCACCGACGTGCTTTTGTGGTGGGGCCACGCGGCGCATGGCGAGGTCAAGGACGAGATCGTCGAGCGGGTGCAGAAGCGGGTCTGGGAAGGGATGGGCCTGATCGTGCTCCATTCCGGCCACTACTCGAAGATCTTCAAGCGGCTGATGGGCACGCCCTGTTCGCTGAAATGGCGCGAGGCGGGCGAGCGCGAGCGCGTCTGGGCGATCAACCGCGGCCACCCGATCGCGCAAGGCATTGGCGAGTGCCTGGAGATCGGCGAGACCGAAATGTATGGCGAGCCGTTCGCGGTGCCGGAGCCGCTGGAGACGGTGTTCGTCTCCTGGTACGAGGGCGGCGAGGTGTTCCGGTCAGGGCTGACCTACCAGCGCGGCGCGGGACGGATCTTCTACTTCTCGCCCGGCCACGAAACCTATCCGATCTATCACAATGAGGGCGTGCAGCAGGTGCTGCGCAACGCCGTCCATTGGGCGCACAATCCGGCGCCGGCCTGGTCCGGCATCACCAATGCGCCGAACGTGCCGACGGATGCGGCCAAGGAGAAGATCGTGCAGAAGGGGCTGCGCCTGCATGCCGATGGCGACAAGGGCCTGAGCTGATTGGGGCGGCCTGAGCTGATCGGGCCTGAGTTGCCCAAGGCGTGAGTTGATTTTGGGGGCTTGGGGCTAATGCATCGAATTCTTCTGCTCGGCACCGGCGGTATCGCCGGGCATCATGTCGAGGAGTTTGCCGGGATTCCCGGCTGCAGCATCGTCGCCTGTGTCGACCAGGTGCCCGGTCGCGCTGCGGCGTTCGCCGCGGCCAGCAAGATCGGCGATTCTTTCGAGAGCCTGGAGGCGGCGATCGCCTGGGGCCAGTTCGATGCCGCCATCAACGCGACGCCGGATGGTGCCCATAGGGCGACGACGCTGGCGCTGCTCGGCGTAGGAAAACATGTGTTTTGCGAAAAGCCGCTGGCGCCGAATCATGCCGACGCACTTGCTATGACCGAAGCGGCCGAGGCTGCCGGGGTGATCAACATGGTCAACCTCACCTATCGCAACTCACCGGCGATCCACGAGGCGCGGCGCATGGTTCAGGCCGGCGAGATCGGCGCATTGCGCCATGTCGAGGCGAGCTACCGGCAAAGCTGGCTGGTCAGCAAATCATGGGGTGACTGGCGGGTCGAGGACAAATGGCTGTGGCGCTTGTCCAGCCGGCACGGTTCGACCGGCGTGCTGGGCGATGTCGGCATCCATATCCTGGATTTCGCCACCTATGGCGCCGGCCAGGATATCGTCAGCCTGCATGCCGATCTGGTGACGTTTCCGAAGGCCGAGGGCGAGCGCATCGGCGACTATGTGCTGGACGCCAATGACAGCGTGGCAATGACGGCGCGGCTCGATTGCGGCGCGCTCGCCACGATCGTGGCGAGCCGCTACATGACCGGTCACGCCAACGATCTGTCGCTGGCCCTGCACGGCACCCAGGGCGCCATCAAGGTCGAGACCGACGGCAAGGCATCGAGCCTGTCGGCCTGCCTCGGCGGGGATGTCGATCTTCAGCGCTGGCGGACTTTGGATCTGCCCAGTGTCAAGCGCAATGCGCGACGCTTTGCCGATGCGCTGGATGCAGGCCGGAATGGCGATCCGTCGTTCCGGCGCGCCGCCGACATGCAGAAGCTGATCGACGCAGCCTTTGAAAGTTCAGCGGCGAAGCTGCCGATTTCGGTCGCTTGAAGCTGGCCGACTTGTGCCGGCCAGACGTGATCTTTGCTGATATCAGAATGCGCTCGGCACAATCCACGGATTGATGCTGATGCCGAGCCGCGGGCCCTTGCCTTCAGCGGTGTTTTCCGTGGCACCCTTCTTCTCGACCGAACCGGTCGAAGCGCAATCGAGCTTCAGGTTGGTCTTGGTGTCAACGCAGGCCGCCACCGGCGCATGCTTGACCGGATGGGTGGTGTTGGCGGCGAAAGCCGAGCCCGAAAGTGCCAGCACGGCGGCGAGGGTGAGGAGTGTCTTTTTCATTGTCAGTCTCCGGTTTCCGGGTCGAATTCAATTCGTACCGACGGGTGAATTTTTCTCGTACATGTACGATAGACTGTACATATACGCCGTCGATTGGGAATTCAAGGGAAAACCGTACGCGTACGATAAATTTTTCGTTAACCAAGAAATCCCCCCAGGGTCTGGCTGGGGCGGAGAGAAAATATGGAAATGAAAGGTCAGCAGTTGACCGGTGTCTCGGTCAATGGCGGGACGTTTTGCGTGCTGAGCGTGGCGAGCGTGAAATCGCACATCCGCTTCACGAAGGCCTGCGGGTCGCCGAAGGGGTAGAATGGAAAGGTGATGAGCAGCGAGATCGTGCCGTGGCCAAC
>NZ_RZPI01000580.1:0-3695 GCF_003998715.1 Mesorhizobium sp. M7A.F.Ca.CA.002.15.2.1 | reverse complement strand
GTCGAAGGGCACCGTCGCCGACACGTTCTGCGACCCGAGCGTGAGCGAACCGCTGCATGCGCAGCCGATCGATCCGCCGACCGTGACCATGTCGTTCCTGGTCAACGACAGTCCGCTGGCCGGCACCGAAGGCGACAAGGTGACCAGCCGCGTCATCCGCGACCGCCTGCTGCGCGAAGCCGAAGGCAATGTCGCGCTGAAGATCGAGGAATCGCCTGACAAGGATTCGTTCTTCGTCTCCGGCCGCGGCGAATTGCAGCTGGCCGTGCTGATCGAGACGATGCGGCGCGAAGGCTTTGAAATCGCCGTGTCGCGTCCGCGCGTCGTCATGCAGAAGGGCGAGAATGGCGAATTGCTGGAGCCGGTCGAAGAAGTCGTCATCGACGTCGACGAGGAGCATGCCGGCGTCGTCGTGCAGAAGATGTCCGAGCGCAAGGCCGAGATGGTCGAACTGCGCCCATCCGGCGGCAATCGTCAGCGCATTGTCTTCCATGCGCCGACCCGTGGCCTGATCGGCTACCAGTCGGAGCTTTTGACCGACACGCGCGGCACCGCCGTGATGAACCGGCTTTTCCATGCCTATGAGCCCTACAAGGGCGAGCTGCCAGGCCGCACCAATGGCGTGCTGATTTCCAACGAACAGGGCGAATCGGTCGCCTACGCCATGTGGAACCTGGAAGATCGCGGCCCGATGGTCATCGATCCGGGCGTCAAGGTGTATCAGGGCATGATCATCGGTATCCATAGCCGCGACAATGACCTTGAAGTGAACGTGCTCAAGGGCAAGAAGCTGACCAACATCCGTGCCGCCGGCAAGGACGAGGCGGTCAAGCTGACCCCGCCGATCCGCATGACGCTGGAACGCGCGCTGGCCTGGATCCAGGACGACGAGCTGGTCGAAGTGACGCCGAAGACCATTCGGCTGCGCAAGCTCTATCTCGATCCGAACGAGCGCAAGCGGTTCGAGAAGTCGTCCAAGGTGGTCGGCGCGGCGTAAGCTCTTATTTTTTCCAACAGCGGAGAGGGGCGGAGCAACCAGTGTTCCGCCCCTTTTTCGTTCATCCACCGGCAGCCGCGATGATGGCCTGCCGATCGGCCTCGCCGGCCAGATCGATGCGGATCGTGTTTCCCGCACGGGCCGGCTTGCGCAGGGCCTTTGCTCCATCCGGGTCAACGATGAGCAGCCGCTTCTCCTCCAGCGCCTGAAGCCGTGATCGCGAGATGCAGAGTTCGCTTGCGAGCAGCCGGTCGAGCCGCAGCGATGTCGGCATTTCGAGCCCGAGCTGGAGTTCCAACACGGTCGCGGCTTCCCTGGTGTCGCCGAGCCTGCGCTTGTGAACGCTGACATCGGAGAACTCCTCGACGCGCCCGATCCGGTTGCGCAACGCCACCGCATCGAAGGCATGACGGTGAGCGAGTGCAGGATCGTTGCTTTCGAGCGCCGCCAGCAGCGCCGGGTCGATGTCGCGGCGGTTGCAGCGTTCGAAAATGCCGAAATTCCAGGAATTGTCGCAGTCGATGCAGCGATAGATCAGCCACACGTCGATGCGTTTGCCATTGGCGTTGACGCGGAACTTTCCGCTGCTGCAATAGGCCCTCACGGTGCCGCAGCGGTTGCAATTGATGAGCGGTCGAGGTGCGGTCTGGGGTGCGATTGCCCAGTGGATACGCAGAAGTCCAGACATGCCGATAAGCCCTTCCCGTCGGGAAGTTCATCAGGCCGGCGATGTCGAGATGCCCATGCGGGCGCGGCGTGGCGGTCGCTTGCTATGATTGGAAATCGGATGTCACGGGCGGCAGCGCGCAACAACGGTTCAGCAGTGCCAAACCGGTCTCGAACCGCCGCCCAGAAGAACACATGAACATGAAAACAGATACCGCAAATGCGGTGTCATGCAGTGTGTCGGGGGAGTTGGCGAGACCGGCGGTTACGTAGGCAAAGTGAAGCTCAAAATTGTTTCGCGATGGCCTTTCTAGCCGCGACATGCCGGACCGACAAGGGTCTTTTGTCGGTGCTACCGCAGCCGAGCCACTTGCGTTAATATCCGAAATCGAAGGTTTTCAACCAGAGACCCGGTTATGCACCCCACCTCGCTCCTGATTTTCGCCGCCGCTCTGTTCGTTGCCGCGGGCTCGCCTGGGCCATCGATCGCGGCGCTTGTCGCCCGCGTCATCTCGAAAGGGTTTCGCGACGTGTTCCCGTTCCTGCTCGCCATGTGGATCGGCGAGGGCATCTGGCTATCGCTGGCGGTGTTCGGGCTGGCTGTCGTGGCGCAGACCTTCCATTTCGCCTTCGTCGTGGTGAAATGGGTCGGCGTTGCCTATCTCGCTTACCTCGCCTGGAAGATGTGGACCGCGCCTGTCGATGCAAAAGAGGGCGAGATGCCGCGCGAGGATTCGGCGATAAAACTGTTCTTCGCCGGCATGGCGGTGACGCTCGGCAATCCCAAGATCATGATGTTCTACCTGGCGCTGCTGCCGACCATCATCGACCTCGCTTCGGTCAGCATCGTCGGCTGGGTCGAGCTGACGGCGACCATGGCCGTGGTGCTGGTCGCCATCGATCTCGCCTGGGTGCTCGCCGCATCACAGGCGCGCAAGCTTTTGAAGAGCAAGCGCGCCATGAAGATCGCCAATCGCATCAGCGCCACGACGATGGCCGGTGCGGCGGCCGCCATAGCGACGCGGTCCTGAGCCGGCGCGTCACATCACTTCAATGATCGGCGCGATCTCGACGCTGAAGGCCGGGTTCATCAGGATCGGGCAGTCCTTGGCCTTGGCGACGGCATCGTCGATGTCTTTCGCTTCGACGATCGTGTAGCCGGCGGCCGGATTGCTGCCGCCATTGTTCTCGACCTTGCCGCCGGGCAGCACCATCTTCGACATGCCGACCGGATTGCCGCCGTCGACCACAGCCGAGCCGAGCTTGCCGTACCAGCCGTTCCAGGCGTCCATTGCGGCCTTCCGCTCGGCCTCGTCGGTCGGCATCTTGCCCGAGCCATGATAGACGTAGAGATACTTCGCCATGTTCTCCTCCCTTGGTGAGCGGCATCGAACCGGCATGCGGTCATGCCGCCTGCCGATCATCGGACCAAACCGGCAAACAAGCAACGAGAATGCGACACTGCTAATATAACGCCCCGGTCTGGATCCTGCCGCAATCCGTCACCTTGCCATGGCGTGGTATTCGTCGTTCGGCCGCATATCGATTGCCGCGGCCACGCGGTTCGACATGTTGAAGAAGGCAGCGGTCGAGGCGATGTCCCAGATGTCGCGATCGGTGAAGCCGGCCTGACGCAGCGCGCCCCGGTCGGCCTCGACGATCTTGGCCGGCTCTTGCGTCAGCTTGACGGCGAATTCGAGCATTGCCGTCTGCCTGGGCGAAAGATCGGCGGCGCGGAAATTCATCACCATCATTTCGCCGAGCGCCGGATCGCCGGAGAGCTGGCGCACCGCCGCGCCGTGCGCGGTCAGGCAATAGTAGCAATGATTGATCGAGGAGACGGCGACCGCGATCATTTCGCGCTCCAGCTTCGACAGGCCGGACTCACCCAGCATCAAATCGTTGTACATGTCGGTGAAGGCGCGCAGCTTCTTGTCGTCGAAGGCATAGGCCCTGAGCACGTTGGGGACGAGGCCGAGCTTCTCCTCGCATTTGGCGAAATAGGTTTTTGTCGCCTCGCTCAGCTCTCCCT
>NZ_RZPI01000057.1:0-14604 GCF_003998715.1 Mesorhizobium sp. M7A.F.Ca.CA.002.15.2.1 | reverse complement strand
GCCCGGTCGTTCGCAGCCACGAGCACGAACTGCCGAAGAAGGTTCGCGCTCTCGGCCTCAAGCATGCTCTCTCGGCCAAGGCCAAGAGCGCGTCGATCATCATCATCGACGAGCTGAAGCTGACCGAGGCCAAGACGAAGGCGCTGATCGCGAATTTCGCGACGCTGGGCCTGACCAATGCTTTGCTGATCGGCGGCGCCGAGCTTGACAAGAACTTCAAGCTGGCGGCGACGAACATCCCCAACATCGACGTGCTGCCCATCCAGGGCATCAACGTCTACGACATTCTGCGCCGCGGCACGCTGGTCCTTTCGAAGGCCGCCGTCGAGGCTCTCGAGGAGCGTTTTAAATGACCGACCTTCGTCATTACGACGTGATCGTCTCGCCGGCGATCACCGAAAAGTCGACCATGGCCTCCGAGCAGAACAAGGTCGTCTTCAACGTCGCCAAGAAGGCGTCGAAGCCGGAAATCAAGGCCGCCGTCGAAGCGCTGTTCGGCGTCAAGGTGATGGCCGTGAACACGCTTGTCCGCAAGGGCAAGATCAAGCGCTTCCGTGGCACGGTTGGCCGCCAGAGCGACGTCAAGAAGGCGGTTGTGACGCTGGCCGATGGCCAGTCGATCGACGTCGCGACGGGTCTCTGAGCAAGGCCGCGAGGACAGAACAATGGCACTGAAAAAATTCAACCCGGTAACGCCCAGCACCCGTCAGCTGGTCATCGTCGACCGCTCGGGCCTCTACAAGGGCAAGCCCGTCAAGGGTCTGACCGAAGGCCTGACCAAGTCGGGCGGCCGCAACAATCACGGTCGCATCACCGCCCGCTTCATCGGCGGTGGTCACAAGCGTTCGTACCGCATCATCGACTTCAAGCGCCGCAAGTTCGACGTCGTCGGCACGGTCGAGCGCATTGAGTACGATCCGAACCGCACCGCCTTCATCGCGCTGATCAAGTATGAGGATGGCGAGCTGTCCTACATCATCGCTCCGCAGCGTCTGGCTCCCGGCGACAAGATCGTGTCCGGTGAATCGGTCGACGTGAAGCCGGGCAATGCGATGCCGCTGGCTTCGATGCCGGTCGGCACCATCGTCCACAACATCGAGCTGAAGCCGGGCAAGGGCGCTCAGGTCGCCCGTTCGGCAGGTGGTTACGGTCAGCTGGTCGGTCGTGACCAGGGCATGGCGATCCTGCGCCTCAATTCGGGCGAGCAGCGTGTCGTTCACGGCTCCTGCATGGCCACTGTTGGCGCCGTGTCCAATCCGGACCACGGCAACATCAATGACGGCAAGGCCGGTCGCACGGTCTGGCGTGGCAAGCGCCCGCACAATCGCGGCGTGACCATGAACCCGGTCGACCATCCGCACGGCGGCGGCGAAGGCCGCACATCGGGTGGCCGCCATCCGGTTTCGCCCTGGGGCAAGCCGACCAAGGGCAAGAAGACGCGGTCCAACAAGGCGACCGACAAGTTCATCCTGCGCTCGCGCCATCAGCGCAAGAGCTAAGAAGAGGTAACGCCAAGTGACTCGTTCGATTTGGAAAGGCCCCTTCATTGACGGCTACCTTCTCAAGAAGGTGGACAAGGTTCGTGAAGGTGGTCGCAATGAGGTGATCAAGATGTGGAGCCGTCGCTCCACCATCCTGCCGCAGTTCGTCGGCTTCACCTTCGGTGTCTACAACGGCCAGAAGCATGTTCCCGTCTCGGTGAACGAGGACATGGTCGGTCACAAGTTCGGTGAATTCGCTCCGACCCGGACCTATTACGGTCACGGCGCGGATAAGAAGGCGAAGAGGAAATAATCATGGGCAAGGCCAAAGCTCCGCGCAGGCTTGCTGATAACGAAGCGCGCGCCGTATTGCGCACGATCCGTATCAGCCCGCAGAAGCTGAACCTGGTTGCCGCGCTGATCCGCGGCAAGAAGGTCGCGACAGCGCTTTCCGATCTCGAATTCTCGGCCAAGCGGATTTCCGGCACGGTCAAGAAGACGCTGGAATCGGCAATCGCCAACGCGGAAAACAACCACGACCTGGATGTCGATGCGCTGATCGTGGCGGAAGCCTATGTCGGCAAGTCGATCGTCATGAAGCGGTTCCATGCCCGTGGCCGCGGTCGCGCCAGCCGTATCGAGAAGCCGTTCTCGCACCTCACGATCGTCGTTCGTGAAGTCGAAGAAAAAGGGGAGGCCGCATAATGGGCCAGAAAGTCAATCCGATCGGTCTTCGCCTCGGCATCAACCGCACCTGGGATTCGCGCTGGTTCGCGAACACCGGCGAGTACGGCAAGCTGCTGCATGAGGACATCAAGATCCGCAAGTATCTCGAGAAGGAGCTCAAGCAGGCTGCCATCTCGAAGGTCGTGATCGAGCGTCCGCACAAGAAGTGCCGCGTCACCATCCATGCCGCGCGCCCGGGTCTGATCATCGGCAAGAAGGGCGCCGACATCGAGAAGCTTCGCAAGAAGCTGATGGAGATGACGAAGTCCGAGACGCACCTCAACATCGTTGAAGTGCGCAAGCCGGAGATCGACGCGACCCTGGTCGCCCAGTCGATCGCCCAGCAGCTCGAGCGTCGTATCGCGTTCCGCCGCGCCATGAAGCGTGCCGTTCAGTCGGCGATGCGCCTCGGTGCCGAAGGCATCCGCATCAACTGCGCCGGCCGCCTCGGCGGCGCTGAGATCGCGCGTATGGAATGGTATCGCGAAGGTCGCGTGCCGCTGCATACGCTGCGTGCGGACGTCGACTACGGTACGGCCGAAGCGCACACGGCTTATGGCATCTGCGGCGTCAAGGTCTGGGTGTTCAAGGGCGAGATCCTTGAGCATGACCCGATGGCTTCGGAGCGTCGGGCCAGCGAAAGCGATGCAGCGCATGGCGGTGGTGGTGATCGCGAACGCGGTCGTCGTCGCGAAAACGCCTGAGACATTTAGGAATTTGGAGTTAGAACGATGCTGCAGCCAAAGCGCACAAAGTTCCGCAAGCAGTTCAAGGGCCGTATCCATGGTACCGCAAAGGGCGGCACCAACCTGGATTTCGGTGGTTTCGGGCTGAAGGCGCTTGAGCCGAACCGCGTCACCGCACGTGAGATCGAGGCGGCCCGCCGCGCGATCACCCGTGAAATGAAGCGCGCTGGTCGCGTCTGGATCCGTATTTTCCCGGACGTGCCGGTCACTTCGAAGCCGACCGAAGTCCGCATGGGTAAGGGCAAGGGCGCGGTCGATTATTGGGCGGCGCGCGTCAAGCCAGGCCGCATCATGTTCGAGATCGACGGCGTCAATGAAGAAACCGCCCGTGAGGCACTGCGTCTCGGCGCGGCCAAGCTCTCGGTCAAGACGCGCTTCGTGCAGCGCATCGCAGAATAAGGACGGGCTGATCATGAAAGCCGAAGACATCCGGACCAAGACCCAGGACCAGCTGACCGACGACCTGGCCAGCCTGAAGAAGGAGCAGTTCAACCTGCGCTTCCAGAAGGCCACCGGCCAGCTCGAGAAGACCGCGCGCGTGAGACAGGTTCGTAAGGACATTGCGCGTATCAAGACCATCGCTGCGGAAAAGTCCGCGGCTAAGAAGGCTTAAGGACGAAAACCATGCCAAAGCGCATTCTGCAGGGCACCGTCGTCAGCGACAAGAACGAGAAGACGGTTGTCGTCAAGGTCGAACGGCGCTTCACGCATCCCGTGATGAAGAAGACCGTGCGCATGACCAAGAAGTACAAGGCGCACGACGAGAACAACGCCCACAAGGTTGGCGATCAGGTGTTCATCCAGGAATCGAAGCCGATTTCCAAGGACAAGCGCTGGATCGTCGTGTCTTCGGACCAAGCCTGACCTCGGGCGTAAACAACGAATTTTGGACAGACCGGGGAGGGGCTTTGAGCCCATCCCGTTAGAAGAGAAGAAGGCGGCCAGTCATGATTCAGATGCAAACAAACCTCGACGTCGCGGATAATTCCGGCGCCCGTCGTGTCATGTGCATCAAGGTGCTGGGCGGCTCGAAGCGGAAATACGCTTCCGTGGGCGACATCATCGTGGTGTCGATCAAGGAAGCCATTCCGCGCGGCCGCGTGAAGAAGGGCGATGTGATGAAGGCGGTCGTGGTTCGCACGGCCAAGGACATTCGCCGCCCGGATGGCAGCGTGATCCGTTTCGACAAGAACGCGGCCGTTCTCGTCGACAACAAGAAAGAGCCGATCGGCACGCGTATCTTCGGACCGGTTCCGCGCGAACTCCGCGCCAAGAACCACATGAAGATCATCTCGCTCGCGCCTGAAGTGCTGTAAGGAGCCGGACCAATGCAAAAAATTAGAAAAGGCGACAAGGTCGTCGTGCTGGCCGGCAAGGACAAGGGCCGTTCGGGCGAAGTCCTCTCGGTACAGCCGAAGGAAGACACCGCGCTGGTGCGCGGCGTCAACATGATCCGCCGTCACCAGAAGCAGTCCCAGTCCCAAGAGGGCGGGATCATCACCAAGGAAGCGCCGATCCAGCTGTCGAACATCGCGCTGGCCGACCCCAAGGATGGCAAGCCGACCCGCGTCGGCTTCATCTTCCAGAAGGACGGCAAGAAGGTGCGCGTCGCCAAGCGCTCGGGAGAAGTCATCAATGGCTAAGGCTCAAACCACGAAGCCCACGGCTGAAAGCAAACAGTCCAAGGCTCAGAACACGCCGCGCCTCAAGCAGGTCTACAACGAGACCATCCGCAAGGCGCTGCAGGAACAGTTCGGCTACGACAACGAGATGCAGGTTCCGCGCATCGACAAGATCGTGCTGAACATGGGCGTCGGCGAAGCGACCGCCGATTCGAAGAAGCCTTCGATCGCGGCCGAAGACCTGGCGATGATTGCCGGCCAGAAGGCCGTCGTCACCCGCGCCCGCAACTCGATCGCCGGCTTCAAGGTCCGCGAGAAGATGCCAATCGGCGCCAAGGTCACGTTGCGCAAGGAACGGATGTATGAGTTCCTCGACCGCCTCGTGAACATCGCACTGCCGCGCGTCCGCGACTTTCGCGGACTGAATCCGAAGAGCTTCGATGGCCGTGGCAACTACGCCATGGGCATCAAGGAACACATCGTGTTCCCGGAGATCAACTACGACAAGGTTGATCAGATCTGGGGCATGGACGTCATCGTTTGTACGACTGCGAAGACGGACGACGAAGCCAGGGCATTGCTCAAGGCCTTCAACTTCCCCTTCCGCCAGTAACGGCAGCGAGAAAAGGAAAAATCTGAAATGGCAAAGACCAGCTCAGTCGAGAAGAACAACAGGCGCCGCAAGCTTGCCGACCAGTACGGTCCCAAGCGGGCTGCGCTCAAGGCGATCATCATGGATCAGTCCAAGCCGATGGAAGAGCGTTTCCGCGCTCAGCTCAAGCTTGCTGCCATGCCGCGCAACTCGGCCAAGATCCGCATCCGCAACCGCTGCGAAGTCACCGGCCGTCCGCGCGCCTACTATCGCAAGCTCAAAGTATCGCGCATCGCGCTTCGTGATCTCGGCAATAACGGCCAGATCCCGGGCCTGGTCAAGTCGAGCTGGTAAGGAGGACATAACATGTCATTGAGCGATCCTCTCGGCGATATGCTGACCCGCATCCGCAACGCGTATGGCCGCAAGAAGTCGAGCGTTTCGACGCCGGCTTCGCGTCTGCGCACCCGCGTCCTCGACGTGCTGAAGGCTGAAGGCTATATCCGCGATTACAGCCAGACCGACTTCGACAACGGCAAGTCCGAAATCGAGATCGAGCTGAAGTATTTCGACGGCGCGCCGGTCGTGCGCGAAATCGCCCGCGTTTCGAAGCCAGGCCGCCGCGTCTATGTTTCGGCCAAGTCGATTCCGCAGGTCGCAAACGGCCTCGGCATCGCCATCCTTTCGACACCGAAGGGCGTGATGGCCGACCATGAAGCACGTGAACAGAACGTCGGCGGTGAGATCCTCTGCCAGATCTTCTGATCTGGCAGTTGACCGCAAAGTGGAATCCGGTCTTCGGATCGTTCCCGAAGACAGAGACCTGAAACAAGAGAAGTGACGAGGACAACAAAATGTCTCGTATTGGAAAGAAACCCGTTTCGCTGCCGCAGGGCGTGACCGCGACCGTCAACGGCCAGACCGTGACGGCGAAGGGCCCCAAGGGTGAGCTGAAGTTCGTGGTGAACGACGAAGTGCTGGTCAAGATGGAAGGCAGCGAGATCGCTGTCCAGCCGCGCGACCAGACCAAGACCGCCCGCTCCAAGTGGGGCATGTCGCGCACGCAGATCGTCAACATCCTGCAGGGTGTCAAGGACGGTTTCGAGAAGAAGCTCGAGATCACCGGCGTCGGCTATCGCGCGGCACTTCAGGGCAAGAACCTGCAGCTGGCGCTTGGCTTCAGCCATGACGTCGTCTATGAGACGCCGCAGGGCATCACCATCACCGTGCCGAAGCCGACTGAAATCACTGTGGCCGGCATCGACAAGCAGCAGGTCGGCCAGGTTGCGGCCGAGATCCGCGAGTATCGTGGTCCCGAGCCTTACAAGGGCAAGGGCGTCCGCTACGCCGGCGAGAAGATCGTCCGCAAGGAAGGCAAGAAGAAGTAGTAGGCCTGGCCTCGAGAAGTTGAAGACTTTTCGGAAAGGGCCAAGCCAAGAGTGTAACGCCGCGGGGAGCGGTCGCGGGAGGCGCTTTCGCCTACCGCATATGGCGGCCCCCGTTTTTTGAAGGCAAGGAAGACCATCATGGGTACCAAGGAATCCACGCAGCGCCGCGCGCAGCGCGTCCGTCGTCAGATCAAGAAGGTCGCCGGCGAGCGTCCGCGTCTGTCGGTTCACCGCACGTCGAAGAACATCTATGTGCAGGTCATCGACGACGCCAAGGGCCACACCATCGCCGCCGCTTCGACGCTCGAGAAGGACTTCAAGGGTTCGCTCAAGACCGGCGCCGACACCGCTGCCGCCACCGCGATCGGCAAGCTGATCGCCGAGCGCGCCACCAAGGCCGGCGTCAAGGAAGTCGTCTTCGACCGCGGCGCTTACATCTATCACGGCCGCGTCAAGGCGCTCGCCGAGGCTGCCCGCGAAGGTGGCTTGAGCTTCTAAGCATGATCCCGAAAAGTTGCAGACTTTTCGGATAAAGATTATGCGAAGGAAATGATTTCGCCCCCGGTGACCGTTTCCCGATTTAATCGGGGCGAGGCACCGGATCTTATCAGCAACCGTGCTTCCGGAAAAAAACAAGGAACAGGATATGGCACAGGAACGTAGGGATGGCGGCCGCGGCCGCGATCGTGAAGAACGCGATGACGGCATGGTGGACAAGCTCGTCCACATCAACCGCGTCGCCAAGGTCGTCAAGGGCGGCCGTCGCTTCGGTTTTGCAGCACTCGTCGTCGTCGGCGACCAGAAGGGCCGCGTCGGCTTTGGTCACGGCAAGGCGCGCGAAGTGCCGGAAGCTATCCGCAAGGCAACTGAATCGGCCAAGCGCGACATGATTTTCGTGCCGCTGCGCTCGGGCCGTACGCTGCATCACGACGTCGAAGGACGCTGGGGTGCTGGACGCGTGCTGCTGCGCGCCGCCAAGCAAGGTACCGGCATCATCGCCGGTGGCCCGATGCGCGCTGTCTTCGAGACGCTCGGCATGCATGACGTGGTCGCCAAGTCGATGGGTTCGTCGAACCCCTACAACATGGTTCGCGCCACCTTCGACGCGCTGAAGAGCCAGATGCATCCCAAGGATGTGGCTGCTGCTCGCGGCATCAAGTATTCGACCCTTCAGGCCCGCCGCGGCACCGCCGTTGCGGCTGAAGAATAGTCGATCTGACCAGGGATTTTGACCATGGCCAAGAAAGCAACCAAGACCATCACCGTTGAGCAGATCGGTTCGCCGATCCGCCGTCCGAAGGAACAGCGCGCGACGCTGGTCGGCCTCGGCCTCAACAAGATGCACAAGCAGCGCACGCTGGAAGATACGCCCTCCGTGCGCGGCATGATCGCTGCCGTCCAGCATCTCGTCCGCGTCGTGGACGAGGGCTGAGCCAGAGCGCAGGAGAAGTCAGATGAAACTCAACGATCTGCGTGACAAGGACGGCGCGACGCACTCCAAGAAGCGTCTCGGCCGTGGTATCGGCTCCGGCTCCGGCAAGACCGGCGGTCGCGGCGTCAAGGGCCAGAAGGCGCGCTCCGGCGTCGCCATCAACGGCTTCGAGGGTGGCCAGATGCCGCTCTACCGGCGCCTGCCGAAGCGTGGCTTCAACAACATCTTCGCCAAGAGCTTCACCGTCGTGTCGCTGGCCCGCATCCAGGTGGCCATCGACGCCAAGAAGCTCGACGCCAAGGCAACCGTGACGGCTGAATCGCTGGTTGCCGCCGGCGTCATCCGCCGCGTCAAGGACGGCGTGCGCATCCTCTCGGATGGCGAGATCAAGGCGAAGCTCGCCTTTGACGTCGCCGGCGCCTCCAAGGCCGCGATCGAGAAGATCGAAAAGGCCGGCGGTTCGGTCAAGCTGCCGCAGGAAAAAGCAGCTGCCGAGTAACGGCAATTTGAAGCGCGATCGGCAGGAGTGGGATCCGTTTTTGCTCACGATTTCGCTTTGATCTGCTCAACGAGGCGGCCGCGTCAACGCGGCCGCTTGCATGTTTAGAGCCCGGAGCTTATCTCGTGAGCTTCGGTGAAACGCGCCGCCTGACCTCAGGGCCATCAAGCGTTACCAAGCGGAGAATCAGGCATGGCTTCGGCTGCTGAACAATTAGCCTCGAATCTGAATTTCTCGGCCTTCGCCAAGGCGGAGGATTTGAAGAAGCGCATCTGGTTCACGATCGGCGCGCTGCTGGTTTATCGCCTCGGCACCTACATCCCGCTTCCCGGTATCAATCCCGACGCCTTCGCCCAGGCCTTCTCTTCGCAGAGCAAGGGCGTGCTCGGCATGTTCAACATGTTCGCCGGCGGCGCCGTGCAGCGCATGGCGATCTTTGCGCTCGGCATCATGCCTTACATCTCCGCCTCCATCATCATGCAGCTGATGACCTCGGTCATCCCGTCATTGGAAGCGCTGAAGAAGGAAGGCGAACAGGGCCGCAAGGTCATTAACCAGTACACGCGCTACGGCACCGTGCTGCTTGCGCTGGTTCAGGCCTATGGCATTTCGGTCGGTCTGGAAGGCGGCAACGGCATCGTCAGTGACCCCGGCATGTTCTTCCGCATCTCGACCGTCGTCACGCTGGTCGGCGGCACCATGTTCCTGATGTGGCTGGGCGAGCAGATCACCGCCCGCGGCATCGGCAACGGTATTTCGCTGATCATCTTCTCCGGCATCGTCGCCGGCCTGCCGCACGCCATCTCCGGCACGCTGGAGCTTGGCCGCACCGGCGCGCTGTCGACCGGCCTGATCCTGGCGATCATCGTGCTGGCTATCGTCGTCATTGCGCTCATCGTGTTCTTCGAGCGCGCCCAGCGCCGCTTGCTGATCCAGTATCCAAAGCGCCAGGTCGGCAACCGGATGTTCCAGGGCGATACCTCGCACCTGCCGCTGAAGCTCAACACGTCGGGCGTCATTCCGCCGATCTTTGCCTCGTCGCTGCTTTTGCTGCCGGCCACCGTCGCCGGCTTCTCGCAGACGACGAACCTGCCGGCGTGGGCAAGCACCGTGCTCGCCTCGCTCGGCCACGGCCAGCCGCTCTACATGCTGTTTTATGCGGCGATGATCGTGTTCTTCGCCTTCTTCTACACCGCGATTGTCTTCAACCCGAAGGACACCGCCGACCAGCTCAAGAAGCATTCGGGCTTCATCCCGGGCTATCGTCCGGGCGAGCGCACCGCCGATTATATCGATTACGTTCTCACCCGCATCACCGTCGTCGGCGCCATCTATCTGGTGCTGGTGTGCCTGCTGCCGGAGTTCCTGATCTCGGCGACTGGCGTACCGTTCTACCTTGGTGGCACATCGCTTCTGATCGTGGTCAGTGTCACGCTCGATACGGTTGCGCAGATTCAGGGTCACCTGATCGCGCACCAGTATGAAGGCCTGATCAAGAAGTCGAAGCTGCGCGGGGGGAAGAAAGCCAGATGAGGTTGATATTGCTTGGGCCGCCAGGAGCGGGCAAGGGGACGCAAGCACAAAGACTGGTAGAAAAACACGGCATACCCCAGCTCTCGACGGGCGACATGCTGCGTGCTGCCGTCCAGGCAGGCACCGAGGTTGGCAAGCGCGCCAAGGCGGTGATGGATGCCGGTGAACTGGTGTCCGACGCGATCGTCAACGCGATCGTCGCTGAGCGTATCGATCAGCCCGACTGCGCCAAGGGGTTCATCCTCGACGGCTATCCGCGGACCCTGGTGCAGGCGGATGCGGTCGAGCAGATGCTGTCGGATCGCTCGCAGGGGCTCGACGCCGTCATTGAACTCGTGGTCGACGACAAGGCCCTGGTTGGCCGGATCGTCAAACGCGCCGACGAGGCGCAGGCCGCCGGCCTTCCCGTTCGCAAGGACGACAATCCGACCGTGTTCGAAGAGCGCCTGAGGGAATACTACAAGAAGACGTCGCCGCTGATTGGCTACTACTATGCCAAGGGCAAGCTCCGCAGTGTCGATGGCATGGCCGATATCGACGCCGTGACGGAACAGATCGAAGCGGTGCTCAAGGACGCGGTGCGGGGAAATTAACGATTGCACTTGACGGAGGCGGTTCGCTGCGGTATGGCGGCCCGTCTTCCTATCAGGCATGAGCTTTGCTTGTCCGCAAGGGCAAGGCAGCCGCATTGAACTGGAAACTCCCGCATGGGCCGGCCTCCACCGGACGCGGGGCAACTTAAGACAGCGCCGAGCCTACCTTGTTTTTGAGGATTGGCCGGCCCACATGGAGAAGGGAAGAACATGGCTCGTATAGCCGGCGTCAACATTCCGACCAACAAGCGCGTTGTCATTGCGCTTCAGTACATTCACGGCATTGGCAAGCGGTTCGCCCAGGAGATCGTCGACAAGGTCGGCATCCCGGCCGAGCGCCGCGTCAACCAGCTGACCGACGCGGAAGTGCTGCAGATCCGCGAGACCATCGACCGCGATTACCAGGTTGAAGGCGACCTGCGCCGCGAAGTCTCGATGAACATCAAGCGGCTCATGGACCTCGGCTGCTACCGCGGCCTGCGTCACCGCCGCTCGCTGCCGGTCCGCGGCCAGCGCACGCATACCAATGCGCGCACCCGCAAGGGCCCGGCCAAGTCGATCGCCGGCAAGAAGAAGTAATTTTTTTAGGGGAATAAGGGAGTAGGGGAGTAAGGCAGTAGGGAATGCCCGCCAGTCGGGTCGCGTTTTTCCCTACTCCCTTGCTGCCCTATTCCCCTACTCCCTTACGAAGGTGGAGCCGCTGGCATTACGGCGGTGTAGAGATCAACTGAAAGGACTATCATGGCCAAGGAAGCCGCTCGTGTTCGCCGTCGCGAACGCAAGAATATCTCGTCGGGCGTTGCCCACGTCAATTCGACCTTCAACAACACGATGATCACCATCACCGATGCGCAGGGCAATTCGATTGCCTGGTCGTCTGCCGGTGCTCAGGGCTTCAAGGGTTCGCGCAAGTCGACCCCGTTCGCTGCCCAGATGGCTGCCGAGGATGTTGCCAAGAAGGCCCAGGAACACGGCATGCGCATGCTCGAAGTCGAGGTCTGCGGACCCGGCTCCGGTCGTGAATCGGCACTGCGCGCCCTGCAGGCGGCCGGCTTCACCATCACCTCGATCCGTGATGTGACGCCGATCCCGCACAATGGCTGCCGCCCGCGCAAGAAGCGTCGCGTCTAAGCATTTACCGAACGCCGCGCGAGCGCCCTTGGGCGCTCCTCCGCGGCATTCCAGGTCGCCCGCCACGATTGGATGGTGGCGGGTCAACGGAAGGAAAGCATCATGATCCAGAAAAATTGGCAGGAACTGATCAAGCCGAACAAGATCGAGTTCTCGTCGAAGAAGAAGACGCTGACCACGCTGGTCGCCGAGCCTCTCGAGCGTGGCTTTGGCCTGACGCTGGGCAACGCGCTGCGCCGCGTGCTTCTGTCTTCGCTGCGCGGTGCGGCTGTTACCGCCGTGCAGATCGACGGCGTTCTACATGAATTCTCGTCCATCGCCGGTGTGCGCGAGGACGTGACCGACATCGTCTTGAATATCAAGGAAATCGCCATCCGCATGGAAGGCGATGGTCCCAAGCGCATGGTCGTTCGCAAGCAGGGACCGGGTGCGGTTCTTGCCGGCGACATCCAGACGGTTGGCGACGTCGAGATCCTCAACCCCGACCACGTCATCTGCACGCTGGACGAAGGCGCTGAAATCCGCATGGAATTCACCGTCGACACCGGCAAGGGTTACGTGCCGGCCGACCGCAACCGCGCCGAAGACGCGCCGATCGGCCTCATCCCGGTCGACAGCCTTTATTCGCCGGTCAAGAAGGTCTCCTACAAGGTCGAGAACACCCGCGAGGGCCAGGTTCTCGACTATGACAAGCTGACCATGACGATCGAGACCGACGGTTCGATCACCGGCGAGGACGCAGTGGCTTTCGCCGCCCGCATCCTGCAGGACCAGCTCGGCCTGTTCGTCAACTTCGACGAGCCGCAGAAGGAAGTCGCTGCCGAGGCCGTCACCGAGCTCGCCTTCAACCCGGCGCTGCTCAAGAAGGTCGACGAACTCGAGCTTTCGGTGCGTTCGGCCAACTGCCTGAAGAACGACAACATCGTCTATATCGGCGACCTGATCCAGAAGACCGAAGCCGAGATGCTGCGCACCCCGAACTTCGGCCGCAAGTCGCTGAACGAGATCAAGGAAGTTCTGGCGGCGATGGGCCTGCACCTCGGCATGGAAGTGCCGGACTGGCCGCCGGAAAACATCGAAGACCTCGCTAAGCGTTACGAAGACCAATATTGAGCATGAATTCCAAGGATCGGCGGCGTGGGCCGCTCGATCCGACGGTCATGCGGAAAACCATCAGAGGCCGCGGCCTCTTGAACAACTGAAGAAGGAAAAGAGCCATGCGCCACGGTTTCAAAGGCCGCCGCTTCGCCCGAAGCATTAGCCATCGCAAGTCGATGTTCGCCAACCTCGCCGTGTCGCTGCTCGAGCACGAGCAGATCGTCACAACCTTGCCGAAGGCGAAGGACCTGCGTCCGATCGTCGAGAAGCTGGTGACGCTCGGCAAGCGTGGCGACCTGCACGCCCGCCGCCAGGTCATTGCCCAGATCGGCAATGAAGGCGTCGTCAAGCGTCTGTTCGACACCATCGCGCCGCGCTACGCCAACCGCAATGGCGGCTATCTGCGCATCATGAAGGCGGGCTTCCGTCACGGTGACAACGCCGCCATGGCTGTCATCGAGTTCGTCGATCGCGACGTCTCGGCCAAGGGCGCCGGCGACCGCGCTCGCATCGAGGCCGAAAGCGCTGATGCGGACGCCGCAGCCGCATAAGGCTCGGTTTTCCCAAATGAGTTCAAAGGGGCCTGCGGGCCCCTTTTTGTTTTCTGAAAGCAGCAAACCGCGCCGGAATCCGATTTCCGGGCATGCCCCTGGGGTTTTGGCCCAAAATAGTCGGATTTCAGCGGCTTAGCCTTTCATTTTGCACAATCGTCGGGACAATGCCCCCGAACTTGCCTTGGAGGATTCGCGAATGCGCGCCAGAAGACTGCCCTTTGTTCTGCTTTTCGCCATCATGGCGTTTGCGGCCGCACCGGTGGTCAGGCAGGCATTGGCCGAGGAGACCAAGACCGATCCCGGCCTGTCCGATGTGCTGACCGACCTGCTGCATGGCGTCGAGGGCGAGAACGCGACGTCCGGTCCCGACAAGCGCGTGCCGTTCGGCCGCGAGGAGGTGCAGCTGTCGTTTGCGCCGCTGGTCAAGCAGACGGCGCCGGCGGTGGTCAACGTCTATGCCTCGCAGACCGCCAAGGTGACATCGCCTTTCGACGGTGATCCGTTCTTCGAGGAATTCTTCGGCCGCTCGCAGCCGCGTGCGCAGTCTTCACTGGGTTCCGGCGTGCTGGTCGATCCGACCGGCGTCGTGGTCACCAATTACCACGTCATCAAGGATGCCGACCGGGTCAAGGTGGCGACCGCTGATGGGCGTGAGTTCGACAGCAAGGTGCTGCTCAAGGACGAGACTCTCGACCTTGCCGTGCTCAAGATCACCTCGGACAAGCCGTTTCCGGTCATTGCCATCGGCGATTCCGACGCGCTCGAGGTCGGCGACCTGCTGCTGGCCATCGGCAACCCTTTCGGCGTCGGCCAGACCACCACCAGCGGCATCGTCTCGGCACTGGCCCGCAGCCATATCGGCGTCTCCGATTCCAGCTTCTTCATCCAGACCGACGCCGCCATCAATCCCGGCAATTCCGGCGGCGCGCTGATCAACATGGGCGGCCAGCTGGTCGGCATCAACACGGCCATCTACAGCCGCAGCGGTGGTTCGATCGGCATCGGCTTCGCCATTCCCTCGAACATGGTTCGCGCCTTTGCCGACGCGGCCAAGGCCGGGCTCGACTTCTTCGAACGGCCCTATATCGGCGCCGAGTTCGAAGCGGTGACGCCGCAGATCGCAGAATCGCTCGGCATGGAGAAGCCGACCGGTGCGCTGGTCTCGTCGGTCGAGGCGACCGGACCGGCCGCCAAGGCAGGGCTCAAGCC
>NZ_RZPI01000579.1:0-3697 GCF_003998715.1 Mesorhizobium sp. M7A.F.Ca.CA.002.15.2.1 | reverse complement strand
GCCAAGCTTGCCGCCGACTATCCGATCATCTCGATCGAGGACGGTCTTGCCGAGGACGATTGGGAAGGCTGGAAGTACCTGACCGACCTGATCGGCAAGAAGACGCAGCTGGTTGGCGACGATTTGTTCGTCACCAACACGGCGCGGCTGCGCGACGGCATCCGCATGGGGGTTGCCAACTCGATCCTGGTTAAGGTCAACCAGATCGGCTCGCTTACGGAAACGCTCGACGCCGTCGAGACCGCGCACAAGGCCGGCTACACCGCCGTGATGTCGCACCGCTCGGGCGAAACCGAGGATTCGACCATTGCCGATCTCGCCGTCGCCACCAATTGCGGACAGATCAAGACCGGCTCGCTGTCGCGCTCGGACCGCATGGCCAAGTACAATCAGCTGATCCGCATCGAGGAAGAGCTCGGCAAGCAGGCAAGCTACGCCGGCAAGTCGGTGGTCAAGGGCTGATCCGGAAACACCGGCTCATCGATACCGGACAAAAGGGCGGGAGCATTCCCGCCCTTTTTCGTTTCGGCGCCGCCAAACAGGTCACCCGTAACCGTCCGTTAAGCACAATCGGGCGAGAAAGATCGTGAGCCGCCTGAGTTCGCGGGCTAGAGCCGGATGATCTCAGGTCTGTTCGACCTGAAATCTGAATCCGACTCTAAATCAAAGAGATAGAGCATGATGTCGTCCGAAAACCGCTTCACACTTTTCGGCATCATGCTCTAGAGGAATCGGGCGATGTGGACGCGTCAGCACAAGCAGAGAAACACCGGCCGGCTGATCATTCCCTCGCTTTGCGTGGCGTTCCTGGCCTATTTCGGCTTTCATGCCTATCACGGCGAATTCGGTATCTACTCGAAATATCAGCTGGAAGCCCAGACGGTTGCGCTGCAAGGCCAGCTCGATGCGATCAAGGCGCGCCGCATGGAGCTCGAGCGCCGCGTTCGGCTGATGCATGAAGGCACGCTCGAGAAGGACATGCTCGATGAGCAGGCGCGCAAGGCGCTCAATCTGTCCCAAGCTGACGAAATCACCATTATGTTGCCGACCTCGGCGAAATAACTGATTTCAAGTTAATCACCAATATTTTCAATGATTTTAATCGCTTAGGCGCATGCCAGCTATGCAAATTCGGCATGGCGCAACGCTTTGACGCGTGTTAGCCTCCCTAAAATCGGTGGGGAGGAGCTGATCTCCCCAGAGCAGATTTCATCCTGCTCTAATGTCCACGAAGAGACGCCAACAGGGAGTGATGCATGGCCACCGCCGCCAGAAAAGCGCCTGCCAAATCCAAATCCGACGGCAAATCGGGGCTTTCGACCCCCAAACCTGTCGAATTCACCAAGGACGAAGAGCTTGCCGCTTACCGGCACATGCTGCTCATCCGTCGTTTCGAGGAAAAGGCCGGCCAGCTCTACGGCATGGGTTTCATCGGCGGCTTCTGCCACCTCTATATCGGCCAGGAAGCGGTCGTCACCGGCATGAAGATGGCGCTGATCGACGGCGATCAGATGATCACCGCCTATCGCGACCACGGCCACATGCTGGCGATGGAGCTGTCGCCGCGCGGCGTCATGGCCGAGCTGACCGGGCGTCGCGGCGGCCTGTCACGGGGCAAGGGTGGCTCCATGCACATGTTCTCCAAGGAAAAGCACTTTTATGGCGGCCACGGCATCGTCGGCGCGCAGGTGTCGCTCGGCACGGGCTTGGCCTTCGCCAACCGCTACCGCGACAACAACAATGTCTCGCTGACCTATTTCGGCGACGGTGCGGCCAACCAGGGCCAGGTCTATGAAAGCTTCAACATGGCCTCGCTGTGGAAGCTGCCGGTGATCTACATCATCGAGAACAACCGGTATGCCATGGGCACCTCGGTGTCGCGCTCTTCGGCGGAAACCAATTTTTCGCACCGTGGCGCTTCGTTCAAGATTCCCGGCATCCAGGTCGACGGCATGGACGTGCGCGCTGTCAAGGCCGCCGGCGACCAGGCGACCGAATGGTGCCGCGCCGGCAACGGGCCGATCATTCTCGAAATGCAGACCTATCGCTATCGCGGTCACTCGATGTCCGATCCGGCGAAATACCGCTCAAAGGAAGAAGTGCAGAAGATGCGCTCCGACCATGACCCGATCGAACAGGTCAAGGCGCGGCTGATCGAGAAGAAGTGGGCAACCGAGGACGAGCTTAAGGCCATCGACAAGGAGGTCCGCGACATCGTCGCTGACGCCGCCGAATTTGCCCAGAACGATGCAGAGCCGGATCCGTCCGAGCTCTGGACCGATATCGTATTGTAACGGGAGGGCAAGGACATGCCGATCGAAATTCTCATGCCCTCTCTCTCGCCGACCATGGAAGAGGGCAATCTTTCCAAGTGGTTGAAGAATGAGGGCGACAAGGTCGTCGCCGGCGACGTCATCGCCGAGATCGAAACCGACAAGGCGACGATGGAAGTCGAGGCCGTCGACGAAGGCACGCTTGGCAAGATCCTGATCGCCGCCGGCACCGAAGGCGTCAAGGTCAACACACCGATTGCCGTTTTGCTGCAGGACGGCGAAAGTGCCGGCGATATCGGCAAGTCCTCGGCTCCCGCCAAGGCGGAATCACCGGCAAAGGCAGAGGCTCCAGCCGCGGCGGAGGACAAGGCGGAGGCCGCAAAACCGGCTGCCGCGCCGGTGGCTGCTGCACCGAAGACGGAAATCGCCGCCGATCCGGACATTCCGGCCGGCACAGAGATGGTCTCGACCACGGTACGCGAAGCGCTGCGCGATGCGATGGCCGAGGAAATGCGCCGCGACGGCGATGTCTTCGTCATGGGCGAGGAGGTCGCCGAATACCAGGGCGCCTACAAGATCACGCAAGGGCTGCTGCAGGAATTCGGGCCGCGGCGCGTCGTCGACACGCCGATCACCGAGCATGGCTTTGCCGGCGTCGGCGTCGGCGCGGCGATGGCCGGCCTGAAGCCGATCGTCGAGTTCATGACCTTCAACTTCGCCATGCAGGCGATCGACCAGATCATCAACTCCGCCGCCAAGACGCTCTACATGTCGGGCGGCCAGATGGGTGCGCCGATCGTTTTCCGTGGACCGAACGGCGCTGCCGCACGCGTCGCCGCGCAGCACTCGCAGTGCTACGCCGCCTGGTATAGCCACATTCCGGGCCTGAAAGTGGTGATGCCCTACACCGCCGCCGACGCCAAGGGCTTGTTGAAGGCGGCGATCCGCGATCCCAATCCGATCATCTTCCTCGAGAATGAGATCCTCTATGGCCAGTCCTTCGACGTGCCGAAGCTGGATGATTTCGTGCTGCCGATCGGCAAGGCGCGCATCCACAAGACCGGCAAGGACGTCACCATCGTCTCTTTCGGCATCGGCATGACCTATGCGGTCAAGGCGGAAGCCGAGCTGCGCGGCTTGGGCATCGATGCCGAGATCATCGACTTGCGCACGATCCGGCCGCTCGATCTCGACACCATCATCGCCTCGGTCAAGAAGACCAACCGGCTGATCGTTGTCGAAGAGGGATATCCGCAGAACTCGGTCGGCGACCATATCGCCAACCAGGTGTCGCAGCGCGCCTTCGATTTCCTCGACGCGCCGGTCATCACCATCGCCGGCAAGGATGTGCCGATGCCCTATGCCGCCAACCTCGAGAAACTGGCTTTGCCGAACGTCGGCGAAGTCATCGAGGCGGTCAAAGC
>NZ_RZPI01000578.1:0-3709 GCF_003998715.1 Mesorhizobium sp. M7A.F.Ca.CA.002.15.2.1 | reverse complement strand
GTCCCAGATGGCGCACCGCTTGCGCCGTGCTGGAACCTGACCACACAGCCGCCGATCTCGCCGGTGATTCAGAGCGGCATGCGCCGATTTGGGGCGCACAAAGCTGGCTGATTGTCCCGAATTGTCGCATCGTGCTTTCCAAACAAGGTGAGCGCCGGGAAGCGGTCCGGATTTTCGGGCCGATGCGACGGTCGCGAGGAATGCATGGATCCCATTCGCATCGACGACCCGCAAGATCCGCGCGTCGCTGCCTATCTCGACATTCGCGAGCGTGACCTCGCCGGCCGGCAAGGCCGCTTCGTCGCCGAAGGCAAGGTGGTGCTCGACCTGCTGCTCACAACTGGACGCTTTGCCGCCGAATCGGTCCTCGTCCTGGAAAACCGGCTGGCGGGTCTCGACAAGATCCTGAGCAAGGCGCCCGCCGATCTCCCGGTCTATGTGGCAACCAGCGCGGTGATGGACGCAATCGCCGGATTTCACATGCATCGCGGCATCCTGGCCATGGGCCGCAAGGGAGCGCCGCAGCCGGCCGAAGCCCTGCTCGATGGCTTGCCGCCTCGTGCGCTGGTCGTGGTGCTCGTCGGCATCGCCAATCATGACAATGTGGGCTCGATCTTCCGCAACGCCGCCGCCTTTGGCGCTGACGCGGTTTTGCTGGATGCGACGTGCTGCGACCCGCTCTATCGCAAGGCGATCCGCGTTTCGGTCGGCGCCGCGCTCAAGATCCCGTTCGCATCGTTCACCGACACCGCCGGCTTCACAACGATGCTCGCCCGACGTGGCTTCGAACAATTCGCGCTCTCGCCCCGCGGGGAGACCGACATCCGCGATGCGCAGCGCAGCGAGCGCCTGGCGCTCTATCTCGGCACCGAGGGCGAAGGCTTGCCGGACGACCTGCTCGCAAGCCTGCACGACGTGCGGATCACCATGGCGGAAGGCTTCGACAGCCTGAATGTCGCCGCGGCTTCAGCCATCGCGCTGCATCATTTTTCGGCTAGAGCAATTCTAGGAAAAGTGTGAAGCGGTTTTCCGTCCAGAATTGCCTCAAAGCAAAGAGTTAGGGCATTTCGCCGTTTCCGTGAAACGGTGAAATGCTCTAAGGAGACCTGATCTCAGCTTGTCGCGTCAGCCTTCTGCAGCGCGCGCACGCGGTCGGCAAGACTGCGGTCACCGTTGCCGGAGCGTGCGTCCGACGGTACCGCCAATGCCATGGCGATCGGCGAACCAGGCCCCTCGAGCTTGGCCGTCAGATGGACGACCTCCGCCGCCAGCTCGTTCATCTGCTCGCGCAAGGCGGAGCTGCTGTCAGCGGCCTTGGAGGCGGCCAGTGCGGTGAGATCCGCCTTCAGCCGTTTGTTCTCGCGCGCCAGCGCCGTCAGCCTCGCCTCGAGCTGCTCACGGTCGCTATCGAGCTTGGCGATTGCCTTGTCGAAATCATCGCTCCTCGCGACATCGCCGCCCTTGCCGACCAGCCGCAAGGCTGGCGCGCTGTCCTCGGATTTCGATCTTTCGCGCATGCGTGCCAGTTCCTTTTCGCGGCGGTCGAGTTTGTCTTCTCGATCGGCAAGTGTGGCCAGCAGCCGTTCGACCTTCTTGTCGAGCTCGGCGGTCTTTTTCTTCTCGGCTTTCAGGGCGTCCCGCGCGGCCTTGCTTTCGGCCGCGATTTCCTGGCCGCGCCTGTCGGCTTCCTTGCGCTGGCCGCGCAGCATCGCAATGTCACTGGCGAGTTTCTGCATTTCGGACTCTCGCGCCACGAGCTCGATCTGCCGGCTGCTCGAGGAAAAACTGGCGTCGTCATACATGCGCTCCAGCTTTTCCAGCTCAAGGGCGCGCTTTTCCAGCTTGCGTTCGGTTTCCTTCAGACGCTCCGAAAGCTGCTGCAACTCGCCCTCTCGCTGACGCAGCGCTTCGTTCTTCGCGCCCAGCTCGGTCAGCACCTGGTTCTTGTCAGTCCGCTCGACCGCCAGGCCCTTCATGGCCTCGCGACCGCGATTGATCTCGACCAGTTGTTCGGCCGCCTTCTCACGCAACGCCTTGACGCTGATTTCCAGGCGGCGCGTCGTCATGGCGTATTCGGCGCGGATGCGATCCTTGTCCGCCTGGATCTCGGTCTGCGTCAGAGGGATCGAGGATTCGATGCGTTTGCGTGTAAGCGCGACCGCACGACGCCATATGGCCGGAGCCACCATGAGCGCCAGAAAGCCAGCGCAGAGAAAGCCGAGGACGAAGAACAGGACCGACTGGACCAAGTGACTACCCGTTGTGGCCGGCAAGCATCAAAAGCGCATAGATCGCTTTGACTGTGCCACGTTGACATGGCGGAAATCCAGCGTTGCGGCAAGGGTTTGCCGCAACGGTACGAGTTTAATGCATGTCGACCCAAAAGCGGTCCCGGTTTTGGACAACGACAGCCAAGGACTTCAGCCTAGAACGGATTCCACGTGGCCCGCTCGGTAAGCTTCAGATAGCCGAGATTGACGCCGAGCCGAGCACCGACGCCGGTGCGGATCGGCACCAGGAGAACATTGTTGTTCTTCAGCACGTTGAAGCCGACGCCCGCCACCACATAGGCTGAACCGGCAACGCCGCCATAGCGGTTGTAGAGGCTGCCCACATCATCGAGATTGTAGACCAGCATCATCACCCGCGACCCCTCGCCGCCGAAATCCCAGCCGAGCGACGGGCCTTGCCAGAACACTTTGTGGTCGCCGGCATTCTTGGTGTAGAGCGTGCCTTCGCCATAGGTCAGGCCACCGATCAGCGCACCAGAACCCTCTTCGCCCAGCAGATAGCCGTTGGGCAGGCCGTAGGAGGCAAAAATCTTCTCGATCACCGTGGCGAGTCCGCCCGATGTGGCGCCAAAAAATTTGTGACCGGAATCGACAATCTCCTGAGCGGTGTATTCCTGGGCCCGCAGGGCTGAAGTCGAGAAGACGAGAACGCCCAGGAGCGTGACCGCCATTGAGAAGACACGGAGAAAGCTCCGGTCGTAGTATCGGGAAAACATGCTTCCAATCTCCGTCAGGGAGCACCTTCGCCGACGCCTCGCACCCCGTACGGCTCTTTTAGCCGGCCGTTAAGGGTAACTGTTAGGGGCAAATTATGCCGTAATCCTTTTTCAACCATTAAGCTCCCACATGAACATGGCGGTTCGAAGGCTGTTTGGGGTCGCTCAATTGGGGTCGGCAGCCTGCGTGAACACGCCATTTGCCACAACCACAATTTGGATTTGTTGCTGCACGCACGGGCGCTGTGTATTCAGAAAGCCTGAGGAGAGAGTGCGTGATTCGTGTGGCAGGCGACGATCGATCGCCCGGCCATGAGTTGTGAGATTTTGCAGGGATTTTTCGCCGATGGCCGATCTGTTCACCCTTTCCGCACCCGATCTGGCAGCGCTTTTGTGCAGCCGGGTCTGCCACGATATCATCTCGCCGGTCGGCGCGATCAACAACGGGCTCGAATTGCTTGATGAAGGCGGCGCCGATGAGGACGCCATGAAGCTGATCCGTCAGAGCGCCCGCAACGCTTCGGCCCGCCTTCAGTTCGCCCGCATCGCCTTCGGTGCCGCCGGTTCGGCCGGTATGTTGATCGATACCGGCGATGCCGAAGCGGTCGCCATCGCCTTCCTCAAGAACGAAAAGCCGGAACTGACCTGGAACGGGCCCCGCGCGTTGCTGCCCAAGAACAAGGTCAAGCTGCTGCTCAACCT
>NZ_RZPI01000577.1:0-3714 GCF_003998715.1 Mesorhizobium sp. M7A.F.Ca.CA.002.15.2.1 | reverse complement strand
TCTGGTCGTAGCGCTTGTATTCGCCAAAATACTTGGTGATCGCCGCCGTCAGCGACGTCTTGCCATGGTCGACGTGGCCAATCGTGCCGATGTTCACGTGAGGCTTGTTACGCTCGAATTTACCTTTGGCCATAATCGTTCTCCGTCTATTCTACCCGCTTGGGGGAAATTGTTATTCGCTCTTCAGATCCGGCACCGCGCAAGGGACGCGACGTCGGTGGCTAAGGAACCCTTACGCGTATTTCTTCTGGACTTCCTGGGCCACTGCGGTCGGAACCGGCTCGTAGTGATCGAACTGCATCGTGTAGGCCGCACGGCCCTGGCTCATCGAGCGCAGGTTGTCGACATACTTGAACATGTTGGCGAGCGGCACCATCGCGTTGATGACAACGGCGACGCCACGCGCTTCCTGACCCTGGGTCTGGCCACGACGACCGTTCAGATCGCCGATGACGCTGCCGACGTAGTCTTCCGGCGTCACGACTTCGACCTTCATGATCGGCTCGAGCAGCTGCACGCCAAGCTTGGGTGCTGCTTCACGGAAGCAGGCGCGGCCGGCGATTTCGAAGGCCAGAACGCTGGAGTCGACATCGTGGTAAGCGCCGTCGATGAGGGTCGCCTTGACGCCGATCATCGGGAAGCCCGCGAACGGACCCGAGGTCATGACGCTGTTGATGCCCTTTTCGACACCAGGGATGTATTCCTTCGGCACGGCGCCGCCGACGATCTTGGTATCGAACTCGAACTCGCTGCTATCGGGGTTCGGCTCGAACAGGATCTTGACGCGAGCGAACTGACCGGTACCGCCGGTCTGCTTCTTGTGCGTGTAGTCCTGCTCGTGCTTGCGGGTGATCGTCTCGCGATAGGCCACCTGCGGTGCGCCGACATTGGCCTCGACCTTGAACTCGCGACGCATGCGGTCGACGATGATGTCGAGGTGGAGTTCGCCCATGCCGGAAATGATTGTCTGGCCGCTTTCCTCGTCGGTCTTGACGCGGAAGGACGGATCCTCGGCGGCCAGGCGATGAAGGGCGAGGCCCATCTTTTCCTGGTCGTTCTTGGTCTTCGGCTCGATGGCGATCTGGATGACCGGATCGGGGAATTCCATGCGCTCGAGGATGACCGGATGCAGCGGATCGCTCAGCGTGTCGCCGGTGGTCGTGTCCTTGAGACCGGCAAGAGCAACGATATCGCCGGCAAAAGCCTCTTCGACGTCGGCGCGCGAGTTCGCATGCATCTGCAGCATGCGGCCGATGCGCTCTTTCTTGCCCTTCACGGTGTTGTCGACCGAGATGCCCTTGGTGAGCCTGCCCGAATAGATGCGCGCAAAGGTCAGCGAACCGACGAACGGGTCGTTCATGATCTTGAAGGCGAGCATCGACAGCGGCTCGTTGTCGTCGGCATGACGCTCGATCTCGGCGTCGGTCTTGGCATCGACGCCCTTGATGGCGGGAACATCGGCCGGCGACGGCAGATATTCGACAACGGCGTCGAGCAGCGGCTGCACGCCCTTGTTCTTGAAGGCCGAGCCACAGAACATCGGGTAGAACTTGACCGCGATGGTGCCCTTGCGGATCAGCGCGCGAATCTCGTCATTCGACGGCATCTTGCCTTCGAGGTAATTCTCAAGCGCCGTCTCGTCCATTTCGACGGCAGCCTCGATCATCTTCTCGCGGTATTCTTCGGCACGAGCCTTGAGGTCGTCCGGGATCTCGACGATGTCCCAGGCAGCGCCCAGCGTCTCGTCGCGCCAGACCAGCGCGTTCATCTCGACGAGGTCGACAACGCCCTTGAACTCGGTCTCGGCGCCAATCGGCAGCTGCATGACAACAGCATGCGCACCGAGGCGCGAGCCGATCATCTCGACCGAGCGATAGAAGTCGGCGCCGATCTTGTCCATCTTGTTGCAGAAGATCATGCGCGGAACGCGATATTTGTCGGCCTGGCGCCAGACAGTCTCGGTCTGCGGCTCAACACCGGCATTGGCATCGAGCAGCGCGATGGCGCCGTCGAGCACGCGCAGCGAACGCTCGACCTCGATGGTGAAGTCGACGTGGCCGGGGGTGTCGATGATGTTGAAGCGGTGCATCTTGCCGTCACGAGCCTTCCAGAAGGTCGTGGTCGCGGCGGACGTGATGGTGATGCCGCGCTCCTGCTCCTGCTCCATCCAATCCATGGTGGCAGCGCCGTCGTGGACTTCGCCGATCTTGTGCGACTTGCCCGTGTAGTAGAGGACGCGCTCGGTGGTCGTCGTCTTGCCGGCGTCAATATGCGCCATGATACCGAAATTGCGGTAGTCTTCGATTTTGTATTCGCGGGCCATCGTAGCTGCCTCTCAGTCTCGTTCGCGCTTTACCAGCGGTAGTGCGCGAAAGCGCGGTTGGCTTCAGCCATCTTGTGGGTGTCTTCACGCTTCTTGACAGCGGTGCCGCGGTTGTTGGCCGCGTCCATCAGCTCGCCGGAGAGGCGGTCGACCATCGTGGTCTCGTTGCGGTTGCGGGCCGCAGCAATCAGCCAGCGAATGGCCAATGCCTGGCGGCGCTCGGGGCGCACGTCGACCGGAACCTGGTAGGTGGCGCCGCCGACACGACGCGAACGCACTTCCACATGCGGCGCGACATTGTCGAGCGCCTGATGGAAGACGGTGACCGGCTCCTGCTTGGTCTTCGACTGAACCTGGTCGAGCGCGCCGTAGACGATGGTCTCGGCGACCGACTTCTTGCCGTCATACATGACGGCGTTCATGAACTTGGTGACGATCAGATCGCCGAACTTCGGGTCCGGATTGATCTCACGCTTTTCTGCACTGTGACGACGCGACATGGCTTTTGTCTCTCAATCTCATAGCCCGACGCACTCAAGGAGCGCCAAGGCCGGAAAATCTTACTTCGGACGCTTGGCGCCGTACTTCGAACGGCGCTGCTTGCGGTTCTTCACACCCTGCGTGTCGAGCACGCCGCGGATGATGTGGTAGCGAACGCCCGGAAGATCCTTGACGCGGCCGCCGCGGATCATCACCACGGAGTGCTCCTGAAGGTTGTGGCCTTCGCCGGGGATGTACCCGATCACTTCAAAACCATTGGTCAGGCGGATCTTGGCCACCTTGCGCAGCGCCGAGTTCGGCTTCTTCGGCGTCGTTGTATAGACGCGCGTGCAGACGCCCCGCTTCTGCGGGTTCTGCTGCATGGCCGGGACCTTGTTGCGCTTCACCGGCGCAATGCGCGGCTTGCGGATCAGCTGGTTGACGGTAGGCATTAAACCCTCTTGTCTCTCAATTCCGTGTCTCGCCCGGTCAGGGCCGCTCAAAGCGTCATTTCCATACGCAAATTCGGGCCATAAACCGCGCCTCGCGGTCTTGCCCGAACAAAAGGCAGAGGAAGCGGAAGCCGCTTCGTGCACGCCGGAAATGTCTTTTCGCTCGTAAAACGAACCCTGTTTGAGGCAAACTCCAAAGCGTGTCGCTTCGGAAGGGAGAGCCTCACATCGGTTCTGACTGGGCGGCTTCTACCCGTAAGACCGCGGACCGTCAAGCCCGGAGCACCAAATATTGCGCGCCGACCAAGGCTTGGCAGCCATGCGAAAACCGCATGTAATTTTCTTTCGCATTTTTGCAAGAGCGAGGAAGAAAGTGACAAGCCTTCAGGCAAAGTGAATGGGTTTGCGCTGTCGCGCGGCCTTGCTTCATGCGAAAAGGCCGCATGAGCAGTCAAAACC
>NZ_RZPI01000576.1:0-3723 GCF_003998715.1 Mesorhizobium sp. M7A.F.Ca.CA.002.15.2.1 | reverse complement strand
TGACCTCGGCTGCGCTGAAATTCAAGGAGACCTGCGGCATGCATGCGGAAGCCTACAGCGCCGCCGACGGTCCGCGGCCGAGGATGAACAACGACTTCTGCTTCTCGATCGTCTCAGAGATCACGCTCATCCAGTCGCAGGCGATCGCCTTGCCGAAATGCTCCGGCAGGCGGGCAAGCGCCGCCAGCAGCGCATCGTCGCCGGTGGCATGCGCCATCAGAGCGAGGCCGGCGACGGCCGAATTGATGAAGGTCTTGGTCGCCGCGACGCTGCGCTCGGGGCCGGCCAGGATGTCGATCGCATAGTCCGAGGCACGCGCCAGCGGCGAATCGGCGGTGTTGGTGATGGCGACGGTCAGCGCGCCTCCCGCCCGCGCGGTTTCGGCCATGGCGACGATGTCGGGGCTCTTGCCCGACTGCGAGATCGCCAGACAGGCCGAGCCGGCGAGCCTGAGCTTGCGGCCATAGATCGAGGCGATCGACGGCCCGACCGATGCGACGGCCAGGCCCGCGGTCAGCTCGACGGCGTATTTCATGAAGGTGGCGGCATGGTCGGACGAGCCGCGCGCCACGGTGACGACGAACTGCGGGTCGCGTTCACGGATGCCGCGCCCGGCTTCGGTCAGCACGGCGCCGGAGCCGTCGAGCAGGCGGGCGACGGCCTGCGGGACCTCCTCGATCTCGCGCCGCATATGGGTCATCTCTGTCGACATGGTCGGCTCTGTCGTGCTCATGGTCGGCCCTCTTCGCTCGGCCCTGTCAGCCGCAGTTCGGCGACGAAATCATAGGCGTCGCCCCGGTAGATAGAGCGGGTGAATTCGATCACCTTGCCGCTCGCCAGATAGGAAATGCGTTCGATGTGCAGGCCGGCAATGCCTGGCGGCACCTCGAGCAGGCGCGCGTCGCTGTCGCCGAGATTGGCGGCGGAAATGCGCTGCACCGCCCGCACCGGCCGATTGCCGGTCAATTCCAGCGCGGCATAGAGCGAGGAGCCTATGTCGGCCGGGTCGGGCAACACGCTGGCCGACAGCGAGGCCCGCTCGATCGCCAGCGGCGTGTCGTTGGCAATGCGCAGGCGCGCCACGCGCGCCACCAGTTCGTTCGACGACAGGCCGAGCACCATCATTTCGTCGGGCGAAGGTGCGTAAAGGCCGCGGTCGAGCCATGCCGAACGCACCACCATGCCGCGCCGCGCCATGTCCTCGGTAAACGAGGTCAGCCGCGACAGCGACTGTTCGACACGCTCCATGCGCGGCGCCACGAAGGTGCCGGAGCCGTGGCGCTGCACCAGGATGCCGCCCTTGACCAGGTCCTGCACCGCCTTGCGCACGGTGACCCGCGAAATATCGGCCTTGGTGGCGATGTCGCGCTCGGAGGGCAGCGCGTCGCCCGGCCCGATCAGGCCGCGGTTGACCGCGTCCTCGATGCTCTTGCGCAGCTGCAGATAAAGCGGCGCGCCGCTTTGCGCCTGATGTTTCAGCGTGGCGAAGATCTGGTCGGCGGCCTCGCTCATCGAGTTGCCTTCGCGTGTCCGGCGAAAAGGCGAACCGCCATCTGCACCGCGCCGCCCAGCGCGTCGTCGAGCGGCGGCTTCAGCAGCGCCCGGTAGCGGGCAGACAGGCGCGGCGCGTAGAGCGGCGCCAGCCCGCCGAGGAGGCACAGCGGCGCGTCGTCGGCGAGATCGAGCGCGCCGAGCGAGGCTTCGACATCGGCAACCACCCTGTCGAGGATCCAGTTGGCGACGCTGTCGCCCTTCTCGGCGTGTTCGAACACCTTGGGTGCGAAGCCGCCGAAATCGCCGGGCTTGGCATTGGTGGTGAATTCGACGACATCCTCCGGGTTGTTGCGGAAGACGGCCAGCATGCTCTGCGTCAGCGGCGAGCCCGCGCGGACGCCGTCATAGGCAAGCAGTGTCTGTTCGAGCAGGTCGCGGCCGATACGGGCGCCGCTGCCCTGGTCGCCAACCTGGAAGCCCCAGCCGCCGATGGCGCGCGATTTGCCTTGTCTGCGCGCCATATAGGCGGTGCCGGTGCCGAGGATCGCCATGGCGCCGTCACCGGCGCCGACAGCGCCTTCCAGCGCGATTTCGGCGTCGGTCTCGACGCGGCTGATGCTGAATGGCAGGATCGCCTCGAGCTGCTGCCGGTAGGTGCCGACATTGGCGCCGGCAAGGCCGAGAATTGCGGGCGTTCGCGGGATCAGTTCCGGATCCTGCCCGGCGACGAGGAACGCCTGCCTGGCGGCCTCGACGATGTTCGAGCGGGCGCCGGTCAGGTCGGTGCGGATGTTGGCGGCGCCGCTTTTGGCGCGGCCGATCACCGTGCCGTCCGCCGTTGCCAGGGCGGCCCTGCAGCTGGTGCCGCCGCCATCGATTCCGAGCACGAAATTCACGTTGATTTCTCCTCCGGGCGGATAATACCAATAAAATACCAATAGCCAAGGATTAATTTCCGTTTCAAAAAGTTTAAGCCGTATTTTATTGAAGAATCTGCCTATTTCGGCGGCTCAGCGATTTCCGGCCCGCGAATTCGTTAATGCGTGTGGACAAGTGGTATTTTTTTGGTATTGTTCTGGTATTGGAGGAACCGGGATGGCCGAAACGCGCACCGAAGCGCTTCACAAAAATGCCGAGGGGCTGGATATCCAGCCTCCGGACGCCATCCTTTCCTATTTGGCCGATGCGCAGATCGAAGCCGCCAAGGTGGTGCGCCATGCCATTCCATCCATCGCCAGGGCCGCCGAGATCATCGCCGGCAGGCTGAAGAGCGGGGGCAAGCTTGCCTACGCCGCGGCCGGCAGCTCAGGCCTGATGGCACTGGCCGATGCGCTGGAGCTGCCGGGCACCTTCGGCATTCACCGCGACCGCATCGCCATCCTGATCGCCGGCGGCGACGACGCTTTCCGCACGCTGGCCGGCGGGCCGGAAGACGATACCGAGGAAGCCGCGGCAGCGGTCGCCGAGGCCGGCCTCGGCAAGGGCGACTGCCTGATCGCCATTTCCGCCAGCGGCACGACGCCCTATGCCGTGCGGGCCATCGAGGAGGCTGCCCGCCGCGGCGCTGCCACCATCGGCATCGCCAACAACAGGGACTCTGCGCTGCTGCGCCAGGCACAAACCGCCATCCTGCTCGAAACGCCGCCGGAACTGATCGCCGGCTCCACGCGCATGGGCGCCGGCACTGCCCAGAAGATCGCGCTCAACATGCTGTCGACGCTGACCGCCATCCATCTCGGCCATGTGCATGACGGCTACATGGTCAATCTCATGGCCGACAACATCAAGCTGCGCGACCGCGCGGCGCGTATCGTCGCCGCCGTCAGCGGCCGCGGCACGGACGAAGCGGCCCGCCTGCTCGAAAAGAGCGGCGGCGCGGTCAAGACCGCCATTCTGCTCGCCGCCGGCGCCGACAGCACTGACGCGGCGCAGAAGATACTGGAAGAGGCCGGCCAGAAGTTGCGGCCGGCCCTTTCCGCTATAGAGGGGAGCAAGGGCTCAAAAGCCTCTGTTCTCATCAAAACCGAACCTGAAAAAGGTCAACAGGGAGACTGAGCATGACAACGAAACTACTGACGGCACTGCTTTTGGGCACCAGCATTCTCGGCTCGGCCGGGTTGGCTCACGCCGACGACGTAACGCTCAACATCGAAAGCTGGCGCGGCGACGACCTTGCCATCTGGAAGGACAAGCTGATCCCGGCTTTCGAAGCCAAGAACCCGGGCATCA
>NZ_RZPI01000575.1:0-3727 GCF_003998715.1 Mesorhizobium sp. M7A.F.Ca.CA.002.15.2.1 | reverse complement strand
TCGACCACTTCCATCAGCCGCTGCAGCTTCATCTCACCGGTGTTCGGGTTGATGTCGGCGCGGATGTTGGTCTCCTGACCGTAACGCGAGCGCGCCGCCTTCTGGATCGCATCGGCCATGGCGGCGATGACGATCGACTTGTCGATCGACTTTTCACGCGCGACCGCGTCGGCGATCTGCAGCAATTCAAGTCTGTTGGCGCTTACAACCATCGTTTTTCTCCCGAGCTTGTTTGCCGGACCTTTGCGCCCGGCAGCTCAATCATAGTTCCTGTTCGTGTTCTTCCGTGGCGTCCGCTTCCGCACCCGACTCGTCGTCGTCCGGTTCGCCACGGCGCTTCTTGGCTTCCTTGCGCGCCCTGTTGTCCTTCGACAGGGCATCGCGGATGAGATCGTCGGTCAGGATCAGGCGCACATCGGCAATCGCGTCATAGGGGACGCGCACCGTCGGCTCCTCGCCATAGGC
Organism: Mesorhizobium sp. M7A.F.Ca.CA.002.15.2.1; assembly: GCF_003998715.1. NCBI lineage: Bacteria > Pseudomonadati > Pseudomonadota > Alphaproteobacteria > Hyphomicrobiales > Phyllobacteriaceae > Mesorhizobium > Mesorhizobium sp. M7A.F.Ca.CA.002.15.2.1. The sequence goes on along the minus strand of NZ_RZPI01000575.1, from coordinate 3,262 downwards.
TGCCTTGTCGCGCTCGATCAGCACATCGTCTTCGCCGGCTTCGGCGATCTTGCCCTTGAAGCGCTTGCGGTCGGCGACGACGATCGATGTTTCCATTTTCACCAGATGACCCGTCCAGGTCGTGAAATCCGATTTGCGGACCAGCGGCCGGTCGATGCCGGGCGACGAGACTTCAAGATGGTAGGCCTTTTCGATCGGATCATCGACATCGAGCGCCGGCGACACCGCGCGGCTGACCTCTTCGCAATCCTCGACGGTCATGGTGCCGTCCTCGCGTTCGGCCATGATCTGCAGCGTCAGCCCGTTCTGGCCCGACAGATGCACCCGCACGAGGCGGAAGCCGATGCCGCGCAGAACCGGCTGGACGATCAGCGCGATGCGCGCATCGATGCCGCTTTCGCGGATGATGCGATCGTCGCCCTCGCTTGCCGTTGCAGTCATTGAAGCCCTGTCGTTCTCTACCAAGTTATCGGCAGGTAATAAAAAAGAGCGGGACCGGGTGGACCCACTCTTCGTCATACCGACCAAGAATTTGAGGCTGATATAGACGATCGCGGCCTGTGTTTCAAGCCCGCTATGCTGGTCGGGCAACGCTGCCATCGAGGTGGCCCCCGCCAGCGTTGCATGGAGCGCATGGCGCCCATGCGGCGGCCCCAATGGGATTGGCGCTGAAACGCACCTACTTACGCTGCGCTGCACAAAGGTGGCCGTGCGTCACACGTGCGCGAAAGGACATGATCATGAGCAATCGCAAGATATTTTCTGCAATAGGCGACTTCTTCACCGTATTCGGCAGCGCCGTGGCCGCTTCACGGGCCGTAGAAGCCGGTCGCAGGCCGCGCGCCGACGACCTGCGCAACCTCGGCGTCGAGCCTGCCGCCTTCGATCGCATCGGCCGCCGATTCTAGCTTTGACGCAATTCCGGACGGAAAACCGTTTCACACTTTTCCTGGAATTGCTCTAAGACCGCGAGCCTATTTCCGAATGAAGGTAAGATAGGCCGGCCGCCGGCCCTCACGAATGGCCTTGGCCTCGTAACGGGTGCCCGGCCAACCATCATAGGGCCGGTGCCAGTCCGCCGCCTCGCAAGCCTGCCATGCGAACGCGCCATGCGCGCGGCAATGCAGCAAGGTCCAGTTGACATAAGTGTCGATGTCGGAGGCGAAGCGGAATTTTGAACCAGGCTTCAGCACGCGCGCGAACCGCTCGAGATTGACCGGGCTTACGAAACGTCGCTTCCAGTGTTTCTTCTTCGGCCAGGGGTCGGGATAGAGCAGATCGAGGCCGCCGAGCGAGGCCTGCGGCAGCCAGTCGAGCAGCCTTGTGGCGTCGTCGTCATAAACCCGCAGATTGGCGAGCGGTTTCTCGCGCACCGCCATCATCATCTTGGCCATGCCGTTGACGAAGGGCTCGACGCCGATAAAGCCGATCGAAGGCGCCTCGGTCGCGCGGTGCAGGAGATGTTCGCCACCGCCGAAGCCAATCTCGAGGCGAACCGCGCTGACATCGGTCTGAAACAGAGTTTGCAGATCGGCCGGCGGCTCGGCCGCCAGATCGAGCCGATATACACCGAAGCCGCTTTCCAGCGCGGCCGCCTGTTGCGGACGCATGGTCTTGCCGCGCCGGCGACCGAAAAAGGCTTCGGTCGCGCGGCTTGGTCTGTCCTTCGGATCCATGGCGGGACTTCGCGGCGCCGCTGTCAGGCGGCGACCGCGTCCTTGAGCGCCTTGGCGAGATCGGTCTTTTCCCAGGAGAAAGACCCATCACGGCCGGCCTTGCGGCCGAAATGGCCGTAGGACGACGTCTTGGCGTAGATCGGTTTGTTGAGATCGAGGTGACGGCGGATGCCCGACGGCGACAGATCCATCACCGTGCGCAGCGCGTCCTCGAGCTTTGCCTCGTCGACCTTGCCGGTACCATGCAAGTCGACATAGACCGACAGCGGCTGGGCGACGCCGATGGCGTAGGAAAGCTGGATGGTGCAGCGGTCGGCGAGTTTCGCCGCCACCACGTTCTTGGCCAGGTAGCGCGCCGCATAGGCTGCCGAACGATCCACCTTGGTGGTGTCCTTGCCGGAGAAAGCGCCGCCGCCATGGGGTGCGGCACCACCGTAGGTGTCGACGATGATCTTGCGGCCGGTCAGGCCGGCGTCGCCGTCCGGCCCGCCGATGACGAACTTGCCGGTCGGATTGATGTACCACATGCAATCGTCGGCGATCTTGAGGTCGCCCAGCGCCTCGCGGATATAGGGTTCGACGACCTTGCGGACCTTCTTTGAATCCCAGCTCGCATCGAGATGCTGCGTGGACAGCACGATCTGCGTCGCCTCGGCGGCCTTGCCATCGACATAGCGAACGGTGACCTGGCTCTTGGCATCCGGCCCGAGCCTGCCGGCTTCACCGCTGCCTTCGTGACGGGCAGCAGCCAGCAGTTCGAGGATCTTGTGGCTGTAGTAGATCGGCGCCGGCATCAAATCCGGCGTCTCGCGGCAGGCATAACCGAACATGATGCCCTGGTCGCCGGCACCCTCTTCGCCCTGACGGTCGGCAGCGTTGTCGACGCCCTGGCCGATGTCAGGCGACTGGCCGTGCAGCAGAACCTCGATCTTCGCCGTTTTCCAGTGGAAGCCGGCCTGCTCGTAGCCGATTTCGCGGATCGCCTTGCGGGCGACCGATTTGAACTTGGCCGGATTGACGACCGGATGGCCGGCGGCATCCTTGAGGATGTTGCCTGCCTTGTCCTTCTTCAGCAGCGTTTCCGGGACGCGCACTTCGCCGGCGATGACGACACGGTTGGTGGTGGCCAGCGTCTCGCAGGCGACACGGACTTTCCACGGGTCCATGCCGGTCTTCTTGGCTTCGCGATAGACCAGATCGACGATCTCGTCGGAAATCCGGTCACAGACTTTGTCAGGATGGCCCTCGGCAACGGATTCCGAGGTAAAGAAGTAGTTCTGCCGCGTCACGGGTGTCCCCTCTTGAAAAACGATCGGCAGGCTGCCGATTTTGGCGCGCCACGTGTTAGCGGGGCGAAGCGCCGCTCGTCAAGCGGTGCTTCGGCTCTGGCATGAATGTCGATGCCGTTATCTTGTGCCACCGGCGGCGGGGCGCCGCCGGTCCTGGCGTGATTGAGGATCAGTCGGGATCGTCGGCGGAGAGGGACTTGACCAGGTCTATGATCCTGCGGCGCACCTTGGCGTCGGCGATCTTGACAAAGGCCCGGTTGAGCTGAAGGCCTTCAGGGCTGCCGCAGAATTCGACAG
>NZ_RZPI01000574.1:0-3727 GCF_003998715.1 Mesorhizobium sp. M7A.F.Ca.CA.002.15.2.1 | reverse complement strand
CGCGAATGCCGAGATAAACCAGGTAGGCCGCGCCGATGTACTTGATGACGCTGAACAGCGTCGCCGACGCGGCGATGATCGCCGAGATGCCGATCATGGCCATGACGGTATGAAAGACGTCGCCGGCAGCGATCCCGGCGCCCGTCGCGATGCCGACCCTGGTTCCGGAACTCGTTGCCCGGGCGATCGTCAGCAGGGTGGCGGGGCCTGGAATGAAGACGAAGCCGAGCACGACCGCGATGTAGGCGATCAGGGTGGTCAGGTCGATCATTTGTTGGTTGCTCCCGTAAGCTGCGCCTTGCCCATCACTTTCAGCGCGAAGGAGTAGGTGTAGGCGATCTCTTCCAGCCGCGAAAACCGGCCGGAAGCGCCTGCATGGCCGGAATCCATATTGATCTTGAACAGAACCGGATTGTCGCCGCTCTTGCGGTCGCGCAGCCGGGCCACCCATTTGGCCGGTTCCCAATAGGTGACGCGCGGATCGGTGAGACCGGCCAGCGCCAGGATCGGCGGATAGTCGTGATCAGAGACATTGTCGTAGGGCGAATAGGCAGCGATCGTCCGATAGTCGTCGGCGGACGCGATCGGGTTGCCCCATTCGGGCCATTCCGGCGGCGTCAGTGGCAGGGTCGCATCGAGCATGGTGGTGAGCACATCGACGAAGGGAACCTCGGCGACGATGCCGCCAAAACAATCCGGCGCCATGTTGGCGACGGCACCCATCAGCATGCCGCCGGCCGAACCGCCTTGCGCGACGATACGGTCATGCGCCGTGTAACGCTCGGTGACCAGATGGCGCGCGACGGCGATGAAATCGGTGAACGTGTTCATCTTGTTCTCCCGCTTGCCGTCATCGTACCAGCCATAGCCCTTGTCCTTGCCGCCGCGAACGTGAGCAATGGCGAAGACAAAGCCGCGGTCGACCAGCGAGAACCAGTTGGTGTTGAAGGCGGCCGGCACGGTGATGCCATAGGAGCCGTAGCCGTAAAGCAGGCAAGGTGCGGATCCGTCCAGCGGCGTGTCGCGATGATGCAAAAGCGAGATCGGCACCAGTTCGCCATCGCTGGCCGGCGCCATCAGCCGCCGCGTGACATAATGGTCCGCATCATGGCCGGACGGCACTTCCTGGGTCTTCAGCAGCACCCGCTCGCGGGTGCGCATGTTATAGTCGAACACCTGCGCGGGCGTCGTCATCGACGAGTAGGAAAAGCGCATGATCTCGGTGTCGTACTCATAGGAACCCGACAGGCCGAGCGAGAAGGCCTCCTCGTCGAGGGACAGAAGATGCTCCTCGCCGCTGATACGGTCGCGCACCACAATGCGCGGCAGGCCTTCCTTGCGTTCGAGCCGGACCATGTGGTCCCTGAAGCCGATCACCGACAGGATCAGCCGGCCGGGCTCGTGCGGCACCAGTTCCTGCCAGTTGGCGCGCACGGGATCGCTCGCCGGCGCCGTCATGATCTTGAAGTCCTTGGCGCCGTCGGCATTGGTCAGGATGAAGAAGATATCGCCGCCTTCTTCCAGCTCGTATTGAAGGCCAACCTCGCGCGGCGACACCAGTTTCGGTTCGGCAAACGGATCGTCGGCGCGCATCAGGCGGTATTCCGAAGTCTCGTGATCGTTGATGCCGATCATGATCCATTCGTTGTTGCGGGTGCCGTCGACATTCATGAAGAAGCCGGGATCGGTTTCCTCATAGATCAGCCGGTCGCTGTCCGGGCTGTCGCCCAGCGCATGGAAGAGTACCTTGGACGGGCGATGGTTGGGATCGAGACGGGTGTAGAAGAAGCCGTCATTGCCTGCGTTCCAGACGCCTGAACCGCCGGTGTCGGGGATCTGGTCGGCAAGCTCCTTGCCATCGGCAAGGTCACGCACGCGAAGCGTGTAGAATTCGGAGCCCTTGTCGTCGAATGCCCATAGCAGCTTGGCGTGGTCGGCCGAATGGTCGACACCGCCAAGACGGAAATAGGCCTTGCCCGCGGCCTCCGCATCGCCGTCGAGCAGGATATGCTCGGCGCCGCCGTCGCGCGACATGCGGAAATAGCGCGGCTGCTCGCCACCAAGTTTAAAGGACGAGCCGTAGGCATAGGGCCCATCCTTCATCGGCACGGAAGAATCGTCTTCCTTGATACGGCCCTTCATCTCCTTGAAAAGCTGCTTTTGCAGTTCGACCGTGTCGGCCATCAGCTTCGACTGGTAGGCATTCTCCGCCTCGAGTTCTGCGCGGATCCCCGCATCGAGCAATGACGGGTCGCGGAACATCTCCTGCCAGTTGTCGGCCCGTAGCCAGGCATAGTCGTCGGTTCGCGTGATGCCGTGATGCGTGTCGGAAACCGGCCGCTTCTCGGGCGTTGGCGGGCTGACGATCGGAAATATGGATGTCTTGGTCATTGCATCTCGCTTTGCCAGTATCTTCAATGGGCCAGTATCTTGAAGGGCCATCTCGAATGGAGAAGTATCTTGAATGGCAAATGAACACGCCGATCAGGGCAGGTTCAAGAGCCGGAGCGTATGGGTTGTGTCGGCTCCAGGAGATGAGCCGGGAGGAGAGATGATGACTATTTGGTCTCGGACTGCTGCGGCTTTCGCCGTTGCTTCGCTAACTCTGGGCTTTGCCGGCCAGTCTCATGCGACCGTATTCGCGGCTTGGCAAGTGGCCAATGTCCCGTTCGGCGACACGCTCAATGTACGCAAATACCCTTCGGGCACATCCCAAAAGCAGGCGGGATATCCGAACGGTACCGTTCTGCAGATGACCGGGCGATGCACCGGCGGAATAAACCTGCTCGACATCGCCAACCAGCCGGCATGGAAGCAGGCACAAAAGATTCGCTATCGCTGGTGCGAAGTCTGGCATGATCCGGTCCAGAACGGCAATTTCGTCACCGGCTGGGCCTATGGCAAATACATCATCCCGCATTGATTGACGCGGCAGCAATCAGCCGATCGGTCGGATGACTGGCATGTCGCCTGATTGCTTGTGTATGACCACGGCAACCTGTGGTTTTGTGGGCAAATGCGAACAACCAATATTTCTCGAGCGATAGCCAAGCAAGATCAAACATTAAAACCCGTTTCGTGAGTTGCCACGAATGTAACGGCGATCTGACGTTGCGTCAGCTGCCGCCGACGGGAACGCGAAATATCGATAAATTACACAATGCACGAAAGATTGAAGCTGATCGCGGAACATTTGATCAATATCGTTCAATATAGCGCGAGGGGTGAATTGACTTACTTGGTCTGCACGCTCATTGATGTGCCCGCGACACGAATCGTAGAAACTCTACCTGCACAAAATTCGTGCGATGCCCTGCTTGTAAAAAAGGGCGCAGATCGATGTAACTCTTGTTGGGGACCGAAGACCATGGATATTGTCGAAACACCTTCCAGAAACAGCGATGCGCTGATCGAATTGACCGCCGATGTGGTGGCCGCCTATGTCAGCAACAATCCCGTGCCGGTCGGCGAACTGCCGAACCTGATATCCGATGTCCATGCCGCACTCGGGCGTGTGGGCGGAACCGCCGAACAGCCGCCTGCCGACAAGCAGAAGCCGGCGGTCAACCCGAAGCGGTCGGTTCATGACGACTACATCGTCTGCCTTGAAGACGGCAAGAAGTTCAAGTCGCTGAAGCGCCACCTGATGACCCACTATGACCTGACGCCGGACCAGTATCGCGAAAAGTGGAACCTCGACCCTACCTATCCGATGGTTGCACCCAAC
>NZ_RZPI01000573.1:0-3728 GCF_003998715.1 Mesorhizobium sp. M7A.F.Ca.CA.002.15.2.1 | reverse complement strand
CTCTACCGCATACACGGCACCAACGACCCGTCGGGTGTCGGCTTCGACGGGACATCGGGCTGTTTTCGCCTCACCAACACGGATGTGATCGATCTTTTCAAACGCGTCGCGGTCGGCGCAAAGGTGGTGGTCCAATGACGATGATCAGCGAACCGGACATGCCGGCGATCGATATCGGAAACCAGGAACAGCGCGAACCGGCTGCCGCCGGGAAACCCAGCAAGGCAAAGACGATCGCCGTCATCGTCGCCGGCGGCGCGCTTCTGATCACCGCAGTCAACATGGCGGCCGCGGTCTATCTCTATCGGGGCATGAGCGACCTGCGTTTCGTCGAGGCGCGGCTGGAGCAGCTCGGCGCATTCGAGCAGCGGATCGCAGCCCGGCTCGACACGGTCAACAACGGTTTTCAGAGCCGGTTCGAGAAACTGGACAGCCAGTTGCAAGGCAGCTTCAACGAGATCGATGCCAGCATTGCCCGGCTTGGGCAGACTATGCCGGTCGCCGGCGGCGAGGCCATGCCGGGCGTGGAAGAACCGTCCGAAATCGCCACCAGCACGCTGGCGCAAGCGCCCGAAGCCCTCGGCGGCGAGAGCGCGAGCGAACCCGGCGTCATCGAAGCGCCCGCACCCAGGAGGAGAATCGCATCGGCGTCGCCCCCTGCTCCCAGCTCCAATTACCAGCGCATCCAGCAGCCCGACGGCAAGGTCTATTACCGCCGGATCAACTAGACCCAGCAGAGCCCGGATCGTGCAAGGTGTAAGTGGCGAACGATCTAGAGATCGCGCTGCAGCGCCAGGATGCGGATGGCCCGGACGGACCGCTCCCGCGCCTCGGTGAGGAAGGCGATGTGGCAGTAGGCACAGGCCACGAAGCCCAAAAGCAGCACCAAGCTGTTCTTGAAGGTGAAATCGACGGCCAGCGAATAGGGAAGACCCTTGGGCGACGTGAATTCGGCAATCGTGCTTGCCGTTTCCGAATGGCTGCCGACCGCGATCATCAGCCCGGCGAAAATCAGGGCGATATGGTTGGCGAGGAAGAAGAAAGCCGACCGCTTGGCGTGGCACGCCATCCAGCAGACGATCGATGCGGCGGCAAGGATAGCGGCTTCGAAAGCCATGGAACCGCCCAGCCAGACATCCACCTGCTGCCAAAGCACCGTCGACAAGGGGCGCAGTTCAAGCCATAGCCACCATGCGGTGGGGCTGGCTGGATAGATGCCCAGCAACAAGGTCGCCATGCGCTCCCCTGCCAGGACCGCCAGAATGAGAAACGGAAAGGCGAAAAGCAGGAGCGGCTTGCGTTTCATGTTCCCTCGACAATCTGCAGGCCAGGATAGGCCGCATAGATTGCGCAAGGCTTAACAACCCTACTTCCGGCCCTCTCCCGATTGCGAGCGTTCGAGGACGGCGAAGAAGATCACGGTGAGCAGAAGCACGATCAGCAGCAGCACGAACGCGGCTGCCGCGCCTTCGTTGAGCGAAAGGCCGAGAAAGGCACGGCGATAGGCAAAGAAGCTCAGCACTTCGGTCGCGTTGCCCGGCCCGCCCTTGGTCAGGACATAGGGCAGATCGTAGGTCCGGAATTCGTTGATCAGCTGGATGATGATGGTGATCGCCGCGACCGGCCGAAGCATCGGCAGCGTGATGTAGAGGAATTGCTGCCAGCCGCGCGCGCCGTCCACTTCAGCAGCCTCATAGGGATCGCGCGGCAAAGCGGCGAGCCCCGCGGCGAGGATCAGCACGACGAAGGACATTTGCTGCCAGATGTCGATCGCCGCCATCGTCCAGAGTGCCATGCCTGGCGTGCCTAGCCAGTCGAGGCGCGGCAGGCCTGATATCTCCATGAGATGATTGGCGATGCCGAGATTGGGCTGGAGCAGCATGCGCCAGATCAGGGCGACGCTGATCGGCGACATCGCCATGGGAATGGTCAGAACCGCGAAATAGACCGGCTTCATCCGGACCGTCCGGTTGAGCATCAGGGCAATGCCGAGCCCGATCACGAATTCGCCGACCACGGTCACCGCCGAATAGCGCACGGTGAGCCAGAGCGCGTTCCAGAACAGCTCATCGCCGATCATCGAAGCGAAATTCTTGAACCCGACAAGCGGCAGGAGCTGCGGCTTGATCAAGGTCATCGAGGAGATCGAGAGGATGCAGGCATAGGCCAGGGGAAAGCCCATCACGATCGCCAGCAGCAGCAGGCCGGGCAAGGCAAAGGCCCAGCCGGTCCGCCACTCGCGGCCACGGGCAGCCCATCCTTTTTTGATCGCATTGTGCATCGTGGCCGAGCCTTGGTCGGGGTGGCGTTGCTGATCTCGTCAAGATCCGGGGTCTGGAAAATCCGGCGCGGCTGACATCGCCGCGCCGGGTCTCCTTGCCGAGCCGGACCGCTATTTGTCGAGGAGCCCCTGCAGGCCGTCGGAAGCTGCCTTCAGCGCCGCGTCCGATGTCGCCTGGCCGCCAGCCGCCAGCGAAAGCTGGGTACCGAGCAGATCCTCGTATTGCGCCGAATAGGTGAAGATCGGGAACGACTTGCCGGTCGCCACCACATCCTGGGCGGTCTTGTAGAAGGGATATTTCGCCAGCACCGCCGCATCGGCATAGACATCGCTGCGCACGGGCGCGTGGCCCTCGAGCGCGCGCTTCACCGAAACATCCTTGCTCTGCACCCACTGGATGAAGGTCCAGGCGGCTTCCTGCTCTTCCGGCGACGTGTTCTTGGGAATGCCCCAGCCCCAACCGCCGCTCTCGCCATGGCCGCCCGGCATCACCGACAGGCCGACCTTGCCGGCGACCGTCGGACACTTCACGGCATCGTCCATCTGCGGCAGCATCCACCAATAGGTGACCATGCTGAAGGCGGAACCGCTGCACATCAGACGCATGGTGTCGTCGAGCGTGGCCGACACGGCACCCTGCTGGGCGCCGTGCTGGAGATTGTCGACATAGAGATCGAGCGCCTTCTTGGCCTCTGCCGTGTCGAGGCTCGCCTTGCCGTCGGCATTGAGATAGCTGCCGCCGGCGGAGAACAGGTAGTTGGAGAATTCCATGCTGTTGGGATCGCCGCGCTGGCCCTGCATCGCGGCCCCGGCGACACCGGCATTGGCCTTCATGAATTTGGAAATCGCCACATAATCTTCGAGCGTCGTCGGCAAAGCGAGCTCCTTGCCGGTTGCCGTCTTGTAGGCGGCCTTGAGCTTCTCGTCGCCGATCAGGTCCTTCCGGTAGAGGAGGCCCATCGAGTAGTTGTACATGGGCACCAGGAACAGCTGGTCCTCGGTTCGGCCGAGCAGGTCAAGCGTCGAGGGAATGAAGGGGCTCAGATCGTATTTGGATTTCTCGACGAAGGGTTTCAGGTCGGCCAGCCAGCCGGCCGCCGGAAATTCGCCGGCCCACAGGAAGTCGACCTCGAGCACATTGTAGTAGCTCTGCGGCGCGGTCAGCTGCGACACCAGCTTGTCGTGCATGTCAGGATAGCCGATCTTCTCAAACTCGACCTTGATGCCGGTCTGCTTCTCGAATTCGGGCAACAGCGCTTCAATGATCTTGGTTTCCGGCACGTCCTCCATCAAGGCGTGCAAGGTGATGGGCTCAGCCGCCCTGGCCGGAAGCGATGCGCTGACAACAGCTGCCCCGCTCACGGCCGTCATCAGCATTTTGATCAAGGTCTGCTTGTTCCAAGTCATAACTCTCTACTCCTCTTTCCCTCTGGACGCGGCGGTGATC
>NZ_RZPI01000572.1:0-3730 GCF_003998715.1 Mesorhizobium sp. M7A.F.Ca.CA.002.15.2.1 | reverse complement strand
CTCCAGGAGCAGACGACATCTTCGGAGGCATAGCAGAGGATTGCGTAGAGCATGGCTGGTCCTTTTCTCTGTCAAAGGACGAAACAGTAAGACCGATCCCGACATGACGTCGATAAAAAAATCCAGATGTGACGGATTTGGCCACCGTCGGCCGCGTCGGTCAGCTTTCTCCCAGTTTCAGCCATCGCAGCACGAGAGCTTCCTCGTCATCGAGACCGGCAATCGCCCGTTTGCGCTTGTTGGCCTGCGCCATTTCATCCAGCAACCGTCCCTCGGACCACGCTTCGAAGACCCGCGGATGGATATAGCATTTGCGGCAGACGGCACGCGTATTGCCCAGCCGTTCGGCAACCTTGTCGATGACGCTGTTCATCGCCCTGTTTCGCTGCGCCTGGCTTTGCGGCAGTTCCGTTTGCGCAAACAGCGACGCGGCGTGAATGGTGCCGCCCCAGGTGCGGAAATGCTTCGAACTGAAGGCGTCACCGACCGCCTCACGGATATAGCGGTTGACGTCCTCGGAGCGGACCGGCCGCCTGTCGCCGTCCTCATCGAGATACTGGAACAGCTTCTGGCCTGGCAGGTCCTGCGCGCCACGCACAATCCTGGCGATACGGCGGTCGGCCAGCTTCAGCTTCCACTCCTTGCCCGACTTGCCCCTGAAGGCAAAGCGCAGGCTTGAACCGACAATATCGACATGCCGGTCGCGCAACGTGGTCAGCCCGAAACTCTTGTTGTCGCGGGCGTAGGCGGCATTGCCGACGCGGATCATCGTGTTGTCGAGCAGCCAGACGACCGCGGCGACGACACGCTCGAACGGCAAGCCACGACGGCGCAGATCGCTATCGACCCTGTGCCGCAGGTCCGGCAGGCTCTCGGCGAAAGCGACAAGGCTCGAATATTTGGCACCATCGCGCTCTTCGGCCCATTGCGGATGATAACGATATTGCTTGCGTCCCCGCTGGTCCCTGCCGGTTGCCTGGATATGGCCGTCCGCGTCGGGCGAAATCCACACATCCGTCCAGGCCGGCGGAATGACGATCGCCTCGATGCGGGCTTTGGTGGCGTCCGAAACCGTCCGTCCGTCCGGTCCCTTGTAGGAAAACCCCTTGCCTGTCTTCAGCCGCCGGATACCAGGCTCGGCATCGCTGACATAACTAAGCGACGCATGATCGGCCGAGCTTTGTGCCCCGTTTTTGAACACGCCATCTGGCGATACAGCGTCCTCGCCAGCCGGTCGGCCGGGCGACATTCCGGATTTCTGCAACATGTCGGCTCCACGCGAATTCCGTAGATAAGCCACTGGCCGACCGCTGGTTCCACGCGCCGTCCGAAAACGGTGTCGAGCCTGCCTTCAGGCTTTCTCGAGCACAACCGGAATGACGTCGACAGCCTGCTCGCCGACCTGTCCCCCCGTGGTCTTGAGCACGCCGACGATCGGCGCCACGTCCGAATAGTCGCGGCCGTAGCCGACGGTGATATGGTCGTTGCTGGCCCGCATGCCGTTGGTCGGATCGAATTCCTGCCAGCCTGCGTCGCGCCCGCACCAGACCTTGACCCAGGCATGCATGGCATCGGCGCCTTCCAGCCGGGGCTTGCCCTTCGGCGGGATGGTGCGCAGGAAGCCGCTGACATAGCCAGCGGGAATGCCGAGCCCGCGCAGGCCGGCGATCATGATATGCGAAAAGTCCTGGCAGACACCGCGCTTCAGCCTGAAGGCATCGCTGGCCCGGGTCCGCACCGTCGTCGCCTCGCCGTCATAGGTGAAATCACGATGAATGCGATGGCACAGGTTCATGGCCGTGCTGGCGGCGGAACCGGCGATGCTGCTGCGTGCGTAGGCAGTGATCGCATCGTCGATGCCGGCATGGGTGCTGGCCGTCAGGAAATGGTGCGGTGCATCAGGTGCCAGAGACCGCACCGCGGCGAGCTCCTGCCTGAGCCGGGCGATATCGGGCGACACGTCGAGCCCGGGCTCGGGCCGAGACACCGACACGCGGGCGCTCATCCTGATGTCGAGCGCATCATGCGCGTCGCGAAAGGCGATCGAGGTGACGTTGTTGCCGAAGAAATCGGAAAAGTCGGAACGCTCGTTGGGCGCCGGCGCAAAGGACAGTGATGCGGCGATGACGCGCTGCACGCCTGATATCGTCGACGGCAGCACGCGCACCTGATGACGACCGCCGCCGGCAGCGGAAGCGTAATCATAGTGGAGATGAAGCCTGATATCGTAGAGCATGATTTATCCGAAATAGGCTTTGGCGAGGCTGTTGTAGAGGCCGCCGATTTCGTGGGCGAGCTCGTCCAGCGCCTTTGCCGTCATATCCGAAGGCTCCTTGATGGCGATCTGGGTGTTGAGCTGCAGGATTTCCTTCGCCGCCGGCGACATTTGCCCCTCCCCGCCGAGCGACGGCAACAGGCCGATTTCGGCCTTCAGCCTTTCGAGCTGGAACAGGATGGAGCGCGGGTTAAGCGGATCGAGCGCCAGCAGGTCGATCACCGTGCGCCGGCCGGCCTGCACCGGATATTGGCGGCGATGGGTCATCACGCTGTCGCCGATCTCCAGCATCATGTCGAGCGCGCCGTCCGGCGCCTTGGCGCTGGTCAGCCGCGACAGCGTGCGGGAGATCTGGATGCCGCGCTCCAGCCGGCGGCCGATCTCGAGGAAGCGCCAACCGGCGAAGCGGTACATGTTCTCGTGCAGCAGGCCGGAAAAGCCGGCGAGCTTACGCAGGATGACTGTCATCGCCCGGGTCGCGTCGTCGCCGGGCGCGACCGTCGTTGCGAACTGATGGATGGTTTTCGACAGGTCCTTCAGCGCCAGCCAGCCGTCGGGCGAGAAGCGGTCGCGAATCTGCCCGGCGCTGTAGACCGCGCTATCCAGCGTGCCGATCAGCCCTGACGGGATCGCCGTCTCGACGTCGATGCCGAAAGGTTCGAGATAATCCCTGATGTCGGCGAGCAGCGGCATGTCCGGGTCGGACGTTTCGGCGAGCCGCACATGGTAGGCGCGCAGGATGCGCACCGTGTCTTCCGAGCGCTCGATGTAGCGGCCGAGCCAGGTCAGGTTCTCCGCCGCGCGACTGGGCAGGCTGCCGGGCCTGGTGCGGCTGAAACTGTCGCCTTCCTGCGGCAGCAGCGTCTCGCGCTCCACCGGTTTGTCGCTGACAACCCAGACATCCGCCGCCTGGCCGCCACGCTGCATGGCGATCGCCGTCGGGTCGAGCGACAGGCCGATGCGGGCAAAACCGCCCGGCATCACCGTCCAGCCCTCCGGCGTTCGCGCCAGGTAGACGCGCAGGCTCGCTGGCCGCGGCTCCAGCCACCCGCCGACATAGACGGGCGTCGTCGAAAGCGTCACCGCTTCCTGGCCGACAAAATCGCCGCCATCGCGTTCGATGCGCGCCACCAGCTCCGCCCGCTCTCCGGCCGACAGCGCCGAACCGAGCTTCGTTGAATCGTCATCCTCGAAGGCAAGTCTCGTCGATAGCGCCGGGCCGATCACCATGCGATCGATGTTGGCCAGCACATGCGCGCGTTCGGTTGCTTGCCCGCACCACCATGTCGCGACGCTTGGCAGCAGCAATTCCTCGCCCCGCAAGGCCCGTGAAATCTTGGGCAGGAAGGCGAGCAGCGCACGCGTCTCCATCAGGCCGGAGCCAAGCGCATTGACGGTAGCAACCGCGCCCTGGCGGATCGCCTCGACCAGGCCCGGCGTGCCGATCTGCGAATC
>NZ_RZPI01000571.1:0-3736 GCF_003998715.1 Mesorhizobium sp. M7A.F.Ca.CA.002.15.2.1 | reverse complement strand
GGCCTGCTCGGCATCACCGCCGACCCCGATTTCGGCGGCAGCGGCATGGGCTATCTCGCCCATGTGATCGCCGTCGAGGAGATTTCGCGCGCTTCGGCCTCGGTCGGCCTCTCCTACGGTGCCCATTCCAACCTCTGCGTCAACCAGATCAACCGCTGGGCGACGCAGGCGCAGAAGGAAAAATACCTGCCGCCGCTGTGCTCGGGCGAGCGAGTCGGCGCGCTGGCGATGTCGGAATCCGGCGCCGGCTCGGACGTCGTCTCGCTGAAGCTGCGCGCCGAAAAGCGCAATGACCGCTACGTGCTCAACGGCACCAAGATGTGGATCACCAACGGGCCGGACGCCGAGACGCTGGTGGTCTATGCCAAGACGGATCCGGACCAGAAATCGCGCGGCATCACCGCCTTCATCGTCGAGAAGGCTTTTGCCGGATTTTCCGTGGCGCAAAAGCTCGACAAGCTCGGCATGCGCGGCTCCAACACCGGCGAGCTGGTGTTTAGGGATGTCGAGGTGCCCTTCGACAACGTGCTGCATGAGGAAGGGCGCGGCGTCGAAGTGCTGATGTCTGGCCTAGACTATGAGCGCACGGTGCTTGCCGGCGGCCCGATCGGCCTGATGGCGGCGTGCCTCGACGTGGCAATCCCCTATGTGCATGAGCGCAAGCAGTTCGGACAGGCGATCGGCGAGTTCCAACTGGTGCAGGGCAAGCTGGCCGACATGTACACGACGCTGAATGCCGCGCGCGCCTATGTCTATGCCGTCGCCGCCGCCTGCGATCGTGGCCAGACGACGCGCAAGGATGCCGCCGGCTGCGTGCTGTTTGCCGCCGAGAAGGCGACGCTGATGGCGCTCGACGCCATCCAGCTGCTTGGCGGCAACGGCTACATCAACGACTATCCAACCGGCCGCCTGTTGCGCGATGCCAAGCTCTACGAGATCGGCGCCGGCACCAGCGAAATCCGCCGCTGGCTGATCGGCCGCGAGATCATGGCGGAGGGGGTGTAGGTATGGCCACGTTGCAAACCCAGATCTCCCCCTCCTCCGAAACCTTCCGTGCCAACGCCGAGCGCATGCGGGCGCTGGTCGCCGACATTGCGGAAAAGGCCGCCACCGTCGAGCTCGGCGGTTCGGAGGAAGCGCGTGAGCGCCATGTCTCGCGCGGCAAGCTTCTGCCGCGCGAGCGCCTTGCGCAATTGCTGGATGTCGGCTCACCCTTCCTCGAGATCGGCCAGTTCGCGGCATGGTCGATGTATGGCGAGGAGATCTCTTCGGCCGGCATGATCGCCGGCATCGGCCGCGTCGAAGGCACCGAGGTGATGGTCGTCGTCAACGACGCCACCGTGAAGGGCGGCACCTATTATCCGCTGACCGTGAAGAAGCATTTGCGGGCGCAGGAGATCGCACTGCAGAACAATCTTCCCTGCATCTACCTCGTCGACAGCGGCGGCGCCAATCTGCCCAACCAGGAGGAGGTGTTTCCCGACCGCGAGCATTTCGGCCGCATCTTCTACAACCAGGCCAACATGTCGGCATCAGGCATTCCGCAGATCGCCTGCGTCATGGGTTCGTGCACGGCGGGCGGCGCCTATGTGCCGGCAATGTCCGACGAGACGATCATGGTGCGCAATCAGGCAACCATCTTCCTCGGCGGCCCGCCGCTGGTGAAGGCGGCGACGGGCGAGGATGTCAGTGCCGAGGATCTCGGCGGTGCGGATGTGCACACCAGGCTTTCCGGTGTTGCCGACCACTATGCGCTGGACGACGACCATGCCCTCGCCATCTGCCGGCGCATCGTCAAGAACCTGAATCGGAACAAGACTGTAAGCCTGAACTCTAGGAGAGCGATTCCGCCGCTTCATCCGGCGGATGAACTTTATGGCATCGTGCCGACCGACCTGCGCCAGCCCTATGACGCGCGCGAGGTCATCGCGCGCGTCGTCGACGGTTCCGAATTCGACGAGTTCAAGCAGAATTACGGCACCACGCTGATCACCGGCTTTGCCCATCTCCATGGCGTGCCGGTCGGCATCATCGCCAACAACGGCGTGCTGTTTTCCGAAAGCGCGCTGAAGGGCGCGCACTTCATCGAACTGTGCTGCCAGCGCAAAATTCCATTGGTCTTCCTGCAGAACATCACCGGCTTCATGGTCGGTCGAAAATATGAAGCAGGCGGCATCGCCAAGGATGGCGCCAAGCTGGTGATGGCGGTTGCCACCGCCAGGGTGCCGAAGGTGACTGTCATCATCGGCGGTTCGTTCGGCGCCGGCAATTACGGCATGTGCGGCCGCGCCTATTCACCGCGCTTCCTGTGGATGTGGCCGAACGCCCGCATCTCGGTGATGGGCGGCGAACAGGCGGCAACGGTGCTTGCCATGGTCAAACGCGAAGGCATCGAGCGCAAGGGCGGAGAATGGAGCGCCGAGGAAGAGGCGAAATTCAAGAAGCCTATCCTGATGAAATACGAGCATGAGGGCCATCCGCTCTATTCGTCCGCACGCCTCTGGGACGACGGTATCATCGATCCTGCAAAGACGCGCGACGTGCTGGCGCTCAGCCTGTCGGCCGCGCTCAACGCCGAAATCGAGGACACGCGCTTTGGCGTGTTTCGGATGTGAGAATGGACGGTCAACTTCGACAGCCAAACGGCGGAACTATACCGGCAGGCCGTTGCTGCCGTGTGAAAAGGCTGAACTGTATGGACCAAGCGATTGGTCAGTATAGGCGGCTTCGAATCTCAAACAGTGAACTGGCGGGGGGACAAAATATTCGCTACTGTTTATCCAGCATGGGGCAATGGGGACGGGCTGGAAATGAAACTGAAATATTGCCAGGGAACGGCTGCTTCGATACTTTCCGCATTTCTAATATTAACGGCGACCGGCATCAGCTCGGCGGAATCGCTCGCAGGACGCAAGGGAGACGTGCGTTTTCCGCCGACCTTGGGTTCGGGCGAATGCAACGTTGCCTACAAGGGTTACGTCGCGGCGAGCGGCCATTCGGCCTACGCCACAACCTTTTATTCGCGCGTTGTCGACCTCTACATCATCTGCGGGACGAAGCTCAACGCGCCGTCCCAGAAGGCGGCGGAAGAGACGGCGCTGCGCAATTGCCAGGCCGGGTTGACACGGTGGAAGCTCAAGACCGCGAGTGGCGGCTGCGCAATCTCGTCATCGAAATAAGCAACCGGCCGAGACTTTTTTGCGAATGGGGGAAGCAGAATGAAATCCGGGACCTGCAAACGAGCAGCCACCCCCATAGTGGCAGGCTTGCTGATGGTGGCGGCCTCCACCGCTGCCATGGCCGGATCGCTGGCAGGCAGCAAGGGCGACGTGCGCTACCCGGTGACCATTCCTATAGGAACCACCGGGGGCTGCGGGAAGGCCTATGCAGCGTATCTCGCAGCCGCAGGCCATTCGGCTTTCGCGGCGACGCCAATCGTTCCGGCGACCGAGTACTTCGTTTGCGGCGTGAAGCTGAATGCATCGTCACAAAAGGCGGCGGCGGAACTGGCACTGAAATCCTGTCAGGCCAGCAAAAGCAAATACAAGGTTACCGTCGCCGGCGCCTGCAGCATCGCCGCGTCCAAATAGACCGGAAAGCGCCCGGTTTTTCTCCTTGGGGAAGACAAAATGAAATCCACGAATTCCAAGCGAACAGCCATGGCGATATTGGCTGTATTGCTGGTGTTCGCAGCATCCGGAGCGGGCATGGCCGGCTCACTGGCGGGAAGCGAGGG
>NZ_RZPI01000570.1:0-3743 GCF_003998715.1 Mesorhizobium sp. M7A.F.Ca.CA.002.15.2.1 | reverse complement strand
TGGCAAGCGTTGCCGCGACACCCAGCGCGCACATCACCCAGAAAGTCGCACGCCAGCCCCAGATGTTGCCGATCGCGGTGCCGGCCGGCACGCCGATGACGTTGGAGACGGTGAGGCCGGACAGGATGACGGCGACAGCCATGCCGCGCTGGTCCTCGCGCACGAGACCGACGGCAACGACCATGGCGACGCCGAAATAGGCGCCATGCGCGACCGCCACGGCAATGAGCAACAGAAGCATCGAGGTGAAATCGGGCGCCAGCGCGCAAGCCGCCTGGCCAATGGTGAAGGCGATGGCTAGGCCGAGCAGCAGGCTCTTGCGCGACAATGACTTGGTGGCGAGCGCCAGCAGCGGGCCGCCGATGGCGATGCCGCCGGCATAGCCGGAGACGAGATAGCCGGCGGAGGGAACCGAGACGCCCAGGCCTTGCGCCACCTGCGGCAGCACGCCGGCAATGACGAATTCGGTGGTGCCGAAGGCAAAGGCGGCGATGAACAGGGCGATGAGCGGAAGCGACATGGGGAAGCCTTAGCTGGAAGCGCCTCAAACCACGGATGGGCTTTGCGGGCAATCCAGAAATTTTTGTCGCGAGTTTAGGTTTTCTTGAATTGGATGCGAGCAGCCGCTTCCCTTCTCCCCAGGGGAGAAGGGAAAGTGGCGCTTCTCAGCTCGCCTTCAACCGCGACCCCGTCAGCAGGCCGCGCTCTTCAAGCACCGGATAGGCCATCGAGGCCAGCAGCGAATTGATCTGTTTCAGGTCGCGGATGGTGTCGAGATGGATCGAGCTGGTTTCGACGCTCTTGGCGGTGCCGTCGCGCAGCCGCACGAAATGGCTGGCGCTGGTTTCCTTTTCGCGGTCGCGCAGCCGGTCCTTTTCCAGCACCAGCTGACGGGCGGTCTCGGGATCGCGCGACACCAGAACGTTGAAGGCAAGCCGCGCATTGGCCAGAACCGAGCCATGGAAGGCGCACAGCTCGGCCCAGCCCTCGTCGGTGAATTCCAGTCCGCGCTCGAACTTCTTCTTCACATGCACCAGCATGTTGCGCACGATGATGTCGCCGACCTGCTCGAGCTTGACGCAGGCGCCGATCAGTTCCTGGCAGCGCAGCGCCTCGTCCTCGGTCAGCGGGTTCCTGGTCAGTTTGGCGAGGTAGAGCTTGATCGCGGCGTGCTTGCGGTCGACGCGGTCGTCGAGTGCGGCCAGCGCCTTGATCTTGTCGGCGTCGGCACTTTCATAGAGTTCGATGATACGCTTGAGCATGATCTCGATCGTCTCGCAGACCCGCACCACCTCGCGGGTGGCATTGGCCAGCGCCTGGCTCGGCACGTCGAGCGCGCTTTCGTTGAGCGCGGACAGCTCGACGACGTCAAGCGAGGCGGCCGGCACGGGCTTGGTGCCAAGTGCGACGATCTTCTCCGAAGCGCGGTAGACGAAGCCTGCCAGCGGCAGGCCGGCGAGCAGGATCAGCACATTGAACAGGATGTGGGCATTGACGATCTGGTCCGCCGCCGTCGAACCGAGAAAGGCGAAGTGCGGCCTGAAGATCATGACCAGGATCAGCATGACCAGCGAGCCAAGCCCGCGCATCAGGAGATTGCCGATCGGCACGACGCGCACCTCGGGGCTCGACGAACGGGTCAGCATCGGCGCGATGATCGAGGAGCCGAGGTTGACGCCAAGGATGAGAACGACGCCAAGTTCGGGCGTGATCAGGCCACGGCCTGCCAGCGTCGCCATCAACAGCACCGCCGCGATGCTCGACTGGAACAGCCAGGTGATCAGTGCCGCCAGCAGATAGGCGGTGATGGAATCGGTCGAGAAGTAGTTGATGATGACCGGCATGAGCTGGCTGTTGCGCAGGGGCTCCGATGCCTGGCCGATCATCTCCAGCGAGAGGATCAGAAGGCCGATGCCGACCAGGATGCGGCCGGACTGGCGCCAGTCGCGCCGCTCGGTGGCCATGAACATGACCGTGCCGGTGATCAGGCACAGCGGCACCAGCAAGGTGAGGTCGAAGGTCAGCAGCTTGACCACCAGCGCCGATCCGATTTCGGCGCCGCGCACTGCCAATTGACCCGCGGCGCCAGAGACGATGCCAGAGCCGGCGAAGGAGCCGACCAGCAGCGTGACGGCGGTGGAGCTCTGCAGGGCGATGGCAAGGCCGGTGCCGGCCAGCACCGCCATGATCGGATTGCGCATGGTGGCGCGGAGGCGATGGCGCAGCACGTCGCCATAGGCGCGTTCAACGCCGGTCTTCACCATGCGGGTGGCAAACAGCATCAGCGCCACGGCGCCGGCCAGATGCAGAAGGACGACGGACCCGCTCATTTCGTCCCCCGCATGCAAACAGGGCGCCCGCCCTGTTTTGCGTGGCGATCAGAAGGAAAAACGAGGGAACGAATCATGTTCATGGCGGTGACTTATAATAGCTCGAATATTTTAGCCGGATAATAAAATCTTGTCGATTTCAAGGGCCGTTGCCGCGCGACAGGCGGTGTCGGAAAATGGACGGACGCGCAAATGGTTGCATTGCTGGGCGGGCGCGAAGCGGCGGATAGGCCGAGTTTGCGGTGCGACTGGCTCCTGCCTTTGCGATCATGTTCAGCTTCCTTGGGTAAATCAAGGAATCCATTACATAATTGTAATGCGTGCGTTCAGTTTCGGTTCATCGATGGGCAGCTACTGCTTCGATATCGACAACCAAGGAGACTTCTCATGAAACGCATCGTCCTTTCCGCACTCGCTTTCTCGATGCTGGCCGCCACGTCGCTCACCGGCCAGGCCGCACCGCTGAATGCGCCGAACGCGCCGCAGTCGAACTACAGCCAGGTCGACTGGCAGAAGCCCGGCCACCACAGCGATGTGAGGAAGCGCGTTTACAAGAAGAAGGTCGTCGTCGTGAAGCGCAACAACTGGCGGCATGGCCAGAAATATTCCGGCTGGAAGCGCCATCAGCCGATCCGCGACTATGGCCGCTACGGCCTGCATCGCCCCGGCCGCGGCCAGGAATGGATCCGCGTCGGCAACGACTATGTGCTGGTCGGCATCCTCTCCGGCGTCATCTTCGGCGCGCTTGCCGCGCATTAATCGGCACCTTGCCGGACATTGAAAAGGGAGGCGGCCCGCTACGGCCGCCTTTCTTTTTGCCTGTGGAAACCGGGTATGGCCCGCATTAAGGGTCGTCGGATTTCGCGGGCGTGATTATATAATCGGGAAACGAGTTCCCCGATGCGCTTTCCACCCGCCTTCCTCGACGAGATACGCGACCGCGTGCCGATTTCATCGGTGATCGGCCAGCGCGTCGCGTGGGACCGCAAGAAGACCAACGCACCGCGCGGCGACTATTGGGCCTGCTGCCCGTTCCATGGCGAGAAGAGCCCTTCCTTCCACTGCGAGGACAAGAAGGGCCGCTACCATTGTTTCGGCTGTTCGGTCTCGGGCGATCATTTCAAGTTCCTCACCGAACTGGACGGGATGAGCTTTCCCGAAGCTGTGGAAAAGATCGCCGACATGGCCGGGGTGCCGATGCCGGTCCGCGATGCGCAGGAGGAGCGGCGCGAAAAGGAACGCGCCAGCCTGACCGACGTCATGGAGATGGCGACCGCCTTCTTCCAGGAACGGCTGCAGGGACCGGAAGGCGCCAAGGCGCGTGCCTATCTGCGCGACCGCGGCCTGACGCCGGCGACGCAGCAATCGTTCCGGCTTGGTTTTGCGCCCGACAGCCGCAATGCGCTGAAGGAG
>NZ_RZPI01000056.1:0-14670 GCF_003998715.1 Mesorhizobium sp. M7A.F.Ca.CA.002.15.2.1 | reverse complement strand
GCGCTCCAGGTGTCCCGTCCGATCCGGGCAGTCCGACAGGCCCAGCAGGTCCGCCAGGTCCCTCCGCGCCGGGCGCGCCGGGAGGTCCAGACGCGCCGGGCACTCCAGGCGTACCAGCCTCGCCGGGTGCGCCAGGCGCCCCCGGCTGTCCCCAAACATTGGTGGAAGGCGTCGGCAAGTTGCCAACGTCTTTTACGATGTGCGATGGAAGGAAGTCGCCACGATCACGCTGAATCAAGGAACGACCTGGCTTGTCGGCATAATAATCGTTCTGACCATCCGTGACCGCGCACTCGAAATTCTGGTCCGGATCCTTGCAGAAGACTGTCTTCGGGGCGCTTCGATCGCCATTGGTGCCGAAGTGGAATCTCAAACCGGCCATCGCAGAAAAATCGCCGCTTGAGGAGACGTCGCTGTTCGTCAGATCGAAGCTGAAATCACTGTAGATAGAAGTCGCTATCCCGCTTCCGAACTCGGTCAGGTACTCGGCGCCGCCAACAAGTTGCGTTCTACCACCAAAGGCGTCGCGATGACGCAGGCCGCCATTAACCTTGAAGTTATCCGTAGGATAGTACCCGACCCTGCCTTCGGCGAACGGGCTGACGTCCTCTTCAAGTGAATTCCATTCTATACCGGCAAGTCCCTCAAGCGTGACCCGGCCCAGATAGTACTGGCCTTCAACGCCGAGCTTGCCTTCGACATAACCGTTTTCAAGAACTCCACCATCATCGTAACCACCTCCGCCGTGAAGGTAGCTTCCATACAGACCCAGCGCCCCAACTTTCGGATCACGGCGGAACAGATGCGCGGCGGCACCTGTGAAGTTACTGTTTGGCGTCACGCCACCAATCGCATCGACCTGGAAGCCGTATTTTTCACCGAGCGGGAGCGCCACGGAACCGTCGGTAAAGGCATACGGGTCGTTACCGTTGGTTCCCGCGCCGAATCCGACACGCACATTGGGCGCGGCAACGGCACGAGTGTCGGATTGCGGATTTGACAGGTACATGCGCCTCTCAACCGAGGATAGCGCAGCCATCTCGCGACTCTGGGCCACCGAACCCCTGAGGGTGGCCAGTTCTTCTTTAACCTGAGCAGTCTCGGCGTAGGCGGCCTCAAGTTTGCGCGCCATCTGCTTCTGATTTCGCTGCAGGTCCAAAATCATCTGATAGAGTTGTTCGTTGCTTGGCGCCCCGGCTAGCGCGGGGGTAATCGCGACATAGATGGATGCGAACGTTAGAATAGAACAACTGGCAAATAAAATTCTCTTATGCTGCCGCATCCCGCACCCCTTCTGCGCACCGCCGCCCTCGTTATCTACCTCGCCATGCGCACGATACATTCCTATTCGATTATGCATAGAATGCGAGCCATCTAACGAATGCGGATTTATCCAACCCTTTCCTTGAAGTAATTAATCTCGCGATTATTCACAATCGCAGTAACTGTCATATCCTTACACTTACTGTCAGTCGCTTGAGGATGCTTCTCGAATTCCTTCCCTGTCATCTTCCAAATTGATGAGATCGGCAATCTTCTCTCTGGACAGGGTCGGCACGATCATTCTAATCGGGGAAGGCGAAGCCTGACCCGCGAATTGCGTGCAAGGGGAGAAGCATGTCGGATTTCTTGGCTCTTCGACGCAGCCGGCTCACGATGGTGTCCAGGTGGGCATAGTTGAAGTCATAGATGTCTGCGCCCATGGCTTCGACGAGCGCGCGGCGATCGACGGTCTTGCCACGCTCACTGAACAAGCGTTCCAAAAAGTGCCGTTCCGAGGTGGTCAAGCGAAGGCGATGGCCCATGCCGTCGGTAAGCACCCAGCCGCCTTCCTCGAGGGCCCATCGTGGGGCCGGAGACGACGAAGGGGCGCGGCGCCTGTTGAGACGTTCATTGACCGCCATCACCGTGGCAGCAAGCTCCCGAACATCAATGGGTTTGACGAGGTAAGCGTCAGCGCCCGCTTCAAGACCATTGAGCCGGTCGTCGATGGAACTCCGGGCCGTCGCCATGACGATCCCGACCGATTGTAAGGCCCGCAAATGGGTAGCTATGGAAAGGCCGTCTTCGCCCTCCAGGCCAATGTCGAGAATGACGATTTCAGCCGGCTTGGCGGCACAGGCTCGGTAGAGGGCGGCAGCATTGTGGAATCCATGTACGTTCAGGCCCAATCTGGATAGTCCGAAGACCATCTCCTCGCGGAAATCCCTGTCGTCATCGACAAGATAAACAAGGGGGGAGATCACGATAACGCCATGCTTGTAGCCTTCTCCGATCATCTACGGACCCCATGCAGCAATCTGATACCATTCGATTTCATTTATTCGCCGCATTGTCTATATTGTTTGTGTGTCTTGTTTATCATAGAGTCTGGGCTAATAAGTCTCTTCCACATGGGATACGCATCCGAAATTCTGAGGTCTCTAGAGCCGAAAACCATACACCTCATTTGGGGTATTATCGTTTGCTTATACAGTATAGTGCTGATATTATTTTTATCTAGACTGTTTGATTTTCACCGCCAATTGATCTGGGCGTGGCGCATCTCCCAGGGCGTTGTACTGCTCAATGGCATCGCCTTGGCTTTTGCGATTGTGGGACGCTACGGCGACGTCGGGTTTTTCGTATCGCGACTGCAGCAGCTGTCTCTCATCTTCATTTCGCTGCTGGTGCTCTATCTGCTCATTGTGCGGCGACGGTATCAATATCTGCTGTCGGCGATTGCATTTTTGAGCGTAATCTCTGTCATGCTGGTGATGCAGATGATGTATACTGGGGCCAACCCGTTCCAACTGGATGGCTCTTTGTCCAGATTCTTGGCCGGCGGGACCGTGATTCACCTGGCGTTGCTCAGCGCGGCCGTCGCGAAGAGAACGCGGCTTGCCGAGCGCAGCTTGAGCGAGGAAAAGGACCGCGTCATCGCAGTGTCGCGCTTGGCCGAGCAGGAGCTGACTATCAAGGTGCGCGAAAGGACCGCTGAGCTTGGGGAAAGAAACACCTCGCTCATGGTGGAAGTGGATCGACGTCACCTGCTTGAACTCAAGCTCAGGCAGGCTCTGGACACCGCCAACGATGCTCTGGCTCAGCAGCGGGACTTTGTGGCCTTGGTATCTCATGAGTTTCGCGGCCCGTTGGCCGTCATCTCTGCCGCCGCCGACAATCTGTCATCTTCTGCAGGTGAAAGCGCCGACAATATCAAGTTGCGCACCACAAGGATCCGCCAGACCGTCAAAAGGATGTCATCGCTGATTGAAAACGTCCTAGCCTTCGACCGGCTCAATGGCGGGCACGAAACTCTTCCCAGGATCAAGATGTTCGACCTGAATGAGGTTTTGCGCGCCGCCGAAGCGGGATTGGATGATGCTGCGGCCGGACGTGTTAGCTTCACTCACGGCGATGAAGTGATTGTGAAAGGTGACCGCAACCTGCTGGAGATTGTGATACAAAATCTGATCCAGAACGCCCTGAAATACTCATCGGTGACCAGCTCTGTGACGATCCGGCTGTCGACTGAGCAGGGCGTGGCGTTTGTACACGTGGCGGATCAGGGCTCTGGCGTAGCGCCCGACGACCACGAGTTCATATTCATGAGGTACTATCGCGCCGCGGGCCAACTGGTAAACGGCTCCGGTTTAGGGCTCTACATTTCACGCGAGATCGCCCGGCAGCATGGCGGCGGTCTCATACTGGCCGCCAGCGACGTCAACGGGTCGACATTCCGCCTCTCACTGCCCGTCGAGCGGAACTGGCCTGCCCCTGAAAAGTGATCCCCCTGACATATGGCCTTTGGGCCGAACCAGGACTGAAGAAAATGGCCGGAAAGAGACACAGTTGCGGCCGCTCATTGTCTACCGTTAACCTCCGGCAAATCTTGCGGATCTGGTAGAGAGGCGGCGATAGAGCCGCTCGAGCCGGGACACTCTGGCCTTCGCGGAGGCCGTAAAGCTTCGGCGATGGGCAGGCCCATTCGGCATCTCCGCACATCGCTTCTGTCCGCAAGCGCAGCCATGCCGCCGTGAATTTACCAGCCGGTTTAGCCCAAATGGGGAAGAGGCCCGGCCCACGATCTCGTAACGGTTGGTTCGCCGAACCCAGTTAGGAGACCACGATGCGCAAAGCCTCTCTCGCCATCGCAGCTTTCTTCAGCCTTGCCACTGTTGCATCGGCATGCGTGTCGATGGACGGCAACGTCGTCGTGAACAACTGCAATTATCGCGTCATGGGAAATTACAAAGGCTCGGATGGCAGTTGGGGTGGCTTCGGACCCATCCGCGCGGGCGGTCGTGAGGCAACTTTCAAAAGACGCGATGCCGGCTGGGACATCAGCTATTGCAACTACGATTCCTGGGTGGCAGGCACATGTCGGCCGAAGGATCCCAGGCAGATGTAAGCTTTCAAGCATGTCACTTCGCGCGCTTGGCTCTTTGCCGACGATGTGGCCGGCATCGAACGCCTGCCACTCTGTCGGCGCACGATAAATCCGTTACTGCTCCTTCTTGAACAGGTCCTGGAAGATCAGCTGGCCCCAAGTGCGGCCGCGTGCGTGCACCAGCGTGCCGCCCTCGTTGAGCTTCCCCAGCTTGACCGGTGCGAACCCGAGTTGTCTGGCCAAGGCCGCCACGGGAGCGATCGCGTCCTCGTCGTCGCTCGACAGAAAGACGACCCGGTGCCCGCCCTCGACGATCGGATCGGCAGCCAGGGTGGCCGCAATCAGGTGATTGAAGCCTTTGACGAGCTTGGCGCCGGTGAACGCCTTCGCGACGAAGGCGGAGGACGGCAGACCGTCCAGCTCTTCGGGGACTGGAAACACGTTCGTCGCGTCGATGATCGTCTTGCCTTCCCAGCTTGGCAGCGCCTTCGCGACATCCGGGTGCGATTCAAAGCGGACAGCCAAAAAGATGATGTCCGCCTTGACGGCGTCCGCCAGTGTTTTCGGGATGATCGTGGGTCCGATCGCGGCCGCGTCGGATGCAAAGCTTTCCGGGTCGCGCGTGGTTGCCACGGACACTTCGAGGCCCTTGCGGGCAAATGCCTTGGCAAGAGCCTGGCCGATCTTGCCGAAGCCGATAATTGCGTAGCTCATGTATACTCTCCTTCAGTTTACCAGGCCCTGCGGGCTCGGGATATCGAATGGAATGAACGGCGGGGCGTAGCGGGTCAGATTTGCGCCAAGCCCCCGTCGACGGCGACCTCGCTGGCAGTCATGAAGCTGCTGTCGGGCGACGCGAGAAACGCAGCCGCCGCCCCGATCTCCGCTGGATCGGCCATACGCTGAAGCGGATTCATCGAGGCGAAGACCTTCAAGCCCTCCTCGCCTATCGCTGCCTTCGCGAGTTCGGTCGCCGTCGGCCCGGGCGACAGCACGTTTACCCGGATGCCGGTGCCTTTCAAGTCTTCCGCCCAGGTCCGCGCGAGGTTGCGCACGGCCGCCTTGCTCGCGCTATAGACGCTGAATGCGGGCGCGCCCGTGGTGCCGGCGCTCGATCCGGTCAGGATAATCGAACCGCCCTCGCCCATCAGCGGCAGCGCCTTCTGGACCGTGAAGATCGTACCCTTCACATTGGTGTTGAAGGTCTCGTCAATGTGCCCGGCGGTGAGCTTGCCGAGCGGAAGCAGGCTTCCCACCCCGGCGTTGGCGAAGATGATGTCGAGGGCTCCGCGCTCGGCCTTCACCGCCGCGTAGAGCCGATCGAGGTCGGCCTCATCCGAGACCGAGCCCTTCACCGCGCGGGCATTGGGCCCGAGCTCGGCCACAGCGGCGTCTAGCGCTTCCTGCCGGCGGCCGAAGATGAAGACGAAGGCGCCCTCCTCGATGAAGCGCTTTGCAGCGGCGAGGCCGATGCCGGTGGCACCACCCGTTATAACCGCAACCTTACCATCCAGTTTTCCCATGACTTAATCCTTCCAGGCTCTGTCTTTGGTCGTTCGGGGACGCCCCGAGAACCTCTAGATGGGCCCGCCGGGGTCGCGCGGTGAGTGCGGAAGCGCGCACATCGGTGGTGCAGAATCGATCCGCTTTCAGGATTGACGCCAGCCCGCGACGATCCGTGTCCGCCGTTCGGAATAGCGTCGCCCTTGTCGACACAAGCCACGATATCCCGCCCCTACTGCTGTAGGATGTGTTAGATACGGGCTTTGGAAGGCGCACCGCGCGGTGCCGGATTGCACCATGATCGACTGGGATGACGTTCGCTACTTTCTAGCCGTCGCACGCGGAGGCTCGGTGCGGGCTGCCGGCGCGCAGCTCGGGGTGAATCACTCGACCGTGCTGCGACGCATCGCACAGCTTGAGGAACGCCTCGGGGCGCAAATGTTCGAAAAGCGGCCTTCGGGCTACCGCCTGACCGCTGCGGGCGAGGAGGTCCTCGAGCTCGCGAACCAGATGGAAGCGTCGTCGCACCAGCTGGAGACGCGCGTCTTCGGGCGCGACCAGAGCGTACGCGGACTTCTGCGGGTGACGCTGGCACCGCCCCTCGCGACGCACCTGCTCATGCCGGACTTCGCCGATTTCGCGCACCTGCATCCAGACATCGAGATGGAAATCTTGTCGTCCGGCGAGCTGGCAAATCTGACCAACCGAGAGGCCGACGTGGCGATCCGCGTCGTCTACGACCGCAAAAACCTGCCGCTCAATCTTCACGGACTGAAGGGAGCGGAGGTGTTTGGCGGCGTCTACATGTCCCGCGATCGCCTGGCCGCGTGGCGTGCGGGCGCACCTGATCCCATCCGGTGGATCGTCATAAGCGTTCATGGAATTCCAGAGTGGGCCAGCGCGGGTGAGGTTGGCACCACGGGAGTTCCATTCAGGATCACGGACGCCGAGGCGCAGATCGTTGCCGTACGGCAAGGTCTCGGGATCACGACACTGCCGTGCTTCGTCGGAGATGCCGACCCCCTGCTGGTGAGGGTGCCGGGCACCGACCTGCACCTGTACGGAACGCTCTGGCTTCTCACGCATGGGGAGACACGCAAGACGAAGCGCGTGCGGCTCTTCACTGAGTTCGTATCCCGCAGGCTCGCCGCCTACGCTCCGCTTCTCGCGGGACTGTCCACATCGCGCGACTGACGCCCGGCGGGTCGCCCGCGACGCTTGCAGTGGATAGGTGCCTGCAAGCGGACAGCGGCATCTATTGCGGTTGCAAATGCTCGGCCATGAAGTCGATGCACGCCTCAGTCTGGGCCTGATCTGTCGACCGGCCGGCCAGAAAACGTTGAACTAATCGGTCCCTGGGGGGCATGGGCGGTGGAGGAATGGGCGGCGGCGGCACAGGAGGTTTCGGAACGGATGCCTTCTCCGAAGATCCCTCTGCTTCACGGCGCGTGACCAGTCGCTGATCTGACCTCAGGCCGCCTCACCCGACCGGTGCTCGGCAATCGCACTCAGAAAAACCTGGCCGAATTCCTTGAGCTTTGCCGCCCCAACCCCATTCACTTCGGCGAAGGCGTCGAGGTCGTGCGGGCGGCGCTCGGCCATGTCGATCAGCGTACGATCCGAGAACACCACATAGGCCGGCACCTGGCGCTCCTTGGCGAGCCGCAGGCGCAAGGATTTGAGCGCGGCCAGTAGCCCGGTGTCCACAGCCGACTGCCCGAGATCCTGCCCCGAGCGCATCTTGCCGCGCAAGGCGCGGCTGCGTACCTCGACACGATAATGGAACGGCACCTCGCCACGGCCAAGCGCATGACCCTTTTCGGCGATGGCGAGGCCGCCATGGCCGGCCGGATCCGGCATCAGGAACCCGCCGGCGACGAGTTGCCGGATCAGCGATAGCCAGAAATCCTTCTTGTGCGCCAGACCACTGCCGAAACTCGTGAGCCTCTGGTGGTTCCTGGCAAGCACCTTCTCGGTTTCATGGCCGAGCAGGATGTCGATGACATGACCGGCACCGAAACGCTCACCGCTCTGGGCGATCGCCGTCAGGATGATCCGAGCCTCGGCTCCGCCATCGGCGCGCGGTGCCTGGTCGAGGCAGGTGTCGCAATTGCCGCAGGGCTGCGCTTCCTCGCCGAAATAGCCGAGCAGCACCTGGCGGCGGCACTGCGCCGTCTCGCAATAGCCTATCAGCGTGTCGAGCCGGCCATGCGAGCGCCTCTTGTGCTCGGGCGGCGCATCCTCGTCGTCGATGAACAACCTGCGCATGCGGATATCGCCCAGGCCGAACAGCATATGCGCCTCGGCGTCCCGCCCATCGCGGCCGGCGCGGCCTATCTCCTGGTAGTAGGCCTCCAGGCTGCCCGGCATGTCGGTGTGGAAGACATAGGCGACGTCAGGCTTGTCGATGCCCATGCCGAAGGCGATGGTCGCCACCATGACGACGCCGGACAAGGTCATGAAGCTGTTCTGGTTGGCGTCACGCGCCTCCTTGCTCATGCCGGCGTGATAAGCGAGCGCGGTGACGCCGTTCTTCTCGAGGAAGGCCGCCATCTCCTCCGTCTTCTTGCGCGACAGGCAATAGACGATGCCGCTGCGGCCGGGATGGCGCTCGACGAAGCGCAGCAATTGGCGCTTGCTGTCCTGCTTGGCCTCGATGGCAAGCTTGATGTTCGGCCGGTCGAAGCCCAGCACCAGGGTCTCGACGCGCTCGGCAAACAGCCGGGATTCGATGTCGGTGCGCGTGCCTTCGTCCGCCGTTGCCGTCAGCGCGATGATCGGCACGCTGGGAAAGATGCCGCGCAGACGCGACAGGTCCTCGTATTCGCGCCGGAATGCCGGCCCCCATTGCGAGATACAATGCGCCTCGTCGACGGCGATCAGGCTGATATCGAGCCTGGCCAGCGCCTCGAGCATGCGCTCGGTCATCAACCGCTCCGGCGCGAGATAGAGCAGGCGCGTCTGGCCCGAGGCGACGCGACGCCATGCGGCAATATTGGCATCGCGGTCGATCGAGGAATTGATCGTATCGGCGGCCACGCCGGCAAGCCGCAAGGCGGCGACCTGATCCTGCATCAGCGCCACCAGCGGCGAAACGACAATGGTGAGCCCGCCCAGGACAAGCGCCGGCACCTGGTAGCAGAGCGATTTGCCGGCACCAGTCGGCATGACAGCCAGCACATGACGCCCGGCCAGCAACGCGTCCATGACATCGGCCTGCCCGGGGCGAAAATCATCGAAGCCGAACACGTCCTTCAGCACGCGCCGCTTGGGATCCAGCTCTTCTGTCGCGAGGGCCGCCGGTGCCTGCATCACCGCGCGTCCACGGTCGGCGTGCTTATTGGCATGTCATAGCCGAACTCGGCGCAGAAACGCTGGACGCGGGCGAGAAATGCCGGGGGCAGGCCGCCGAGATAGGTCCTGAATTCTTCATTCCGTTCCCATTTTCTCAACGAAGCCACCCGGATCGGATTGTCCGGGTCCTCGCTGAAACGAATGCGCGGTGTCAGTCCGAATGACTGCGCGATTCTGTCCTGCTGCGCATCGGGCGCGCCGATCATGTCTTCGTAGCGGACGAAAAGGATCTGCCGGTGCGGTTGTGCCTTCTTCAGCCGGATCAGCGCGTCGTATTCGGTCAGCCAGCGTTGCGGCGTGACGTGGAACCGACGCTGGTTGCGTGTTTGCGGATGCGAACTTGTCAGCGTGTCGAATGGATGGCGCGCGCAATAGATCAAGCCGATGGAGGTCGGTAGCTTCGCCAGATGCGCAAAACCGCGCGCATCGCGCTTGACGACGAGGTTCGATTCCGGCCGGTCCAACAT
Source organism: Mesorhizobium sp. M7A.F.Ca.CA.002.15.2.1 (assembly GCF_003998715.1). Classification (NCBI taxonomy): domain Bacteria; kingdom Pseudomonadati; phylum Pseudomonadota; class Alphaproteobacteria; order Hyphomicrobiales; family Phyllobacteriaceae; genus Mesorhizobium; species Mesorhizobium sp. M7A.F.Ca.CA.002.15.2.1. Next base: position 4,977 of record NZ_RZPI01000056.1, on the reverse strand, counting down.
GTCCAGCATTGCGTATCGCGCTTCGGGCGGATGGACGAAAATGTCCTCGAAACACCTCATCAGCCGCTGTGTCAGCGTCGTCCCGCTGCGTGCGCAGCCCGAAATGAAAATTCTGTTGGCGGGCGTCGCGCGTGCATATGTGCGTCTTTGCATGCGCTGTCTCAGAGACAGCGGCACGAACCGCAGAAACTCCCGCACAACCCTTCGCGCAGCCGCTCCAAACGCAGCCTCAAGCCTGTGAGCGCCCTTCATCCGCAATTCCGCTGGGCCGCGCGGCGCGGAACGCGCCGCTTGGGGTCCATGGCCAAGATGCTCGTCGCCGACATCAGCATCAGGCGGACACCGGGCTGGAATTTCGTAGACTGGAGAGGATGTGGAAACCGGTCAAGACGACTCTCTGGCGTGACGCTTTGGAGTAGCGCAGCCGTCATCCAACCACAACGCCCCCTTTGCAGGAACCTGTCGTTGATGCGGCCATCGGCGCCTGCCAGCCGGATGCCGTGCACATCCGAAAGCGGCTTCCCCTAGGACACCTGCACCCCCGCTGGATTCCGCCACGCACCACGATGTAAGCTCCGTCCGGCAAGCCAGGGAGGGCGTGATGCTGCAGACCAGACAGAATGTTCTCGGCGAGCGGTTCCACCTGCAGCGCGCCGCCTTCGAGGCGCAGCCTTTCCCCAACTTTGACGTTCGCAAGGATCGCCTCAAACGCCTGCTCGCGCTGACCGAGCGGCATGAAGCCGACATCTGCACCGCCATCGACACCGACTTTGGCGGCCGTTCCGCGCATGAGACGCGTCTTGCGGAACTGTTCGTCGTACGTGCCGGCATCCGCCACGCGCTGTCGCACCTCAGGGGCTGGATGCGCGAACGCCGCGTTGCCACCACCATGCCGTTCCTGCCCGGCAGAAATCGCCTCATCCCGCAGCCGCTCGGTGTCATCGGCATCGTGTCGCCCTGGAATTATCCTTTCCAGCTCGCCGTCGCGCCGGTCATCGCGGCACTCGCGGCCGGCAATCACGTGCTCATAAAACCTTCCGAATTGACGCCGGCTTTTTCGGCGTTGCTGGCCAAACTTGTTGCCGAGCATTTCGCACCCGATGAGCTCAGCGTCATCAGCGGCGACGCGGAGATGGGAAAGGCCTTCGTATCGATGCCTTTCGATCATTTGCTGTTCACCGGCTCGACCGCGGTCGGACGCCAGGTCGCGATCGCCGCGGCCGCCAACCTGACCCCGGTCACGCTCGAACTCGGCGGCAAGTCGCCGGCAATCTTCGATCCGTCATGCGACCTCGACGCGGCAGTATCGAGCATTGCCTACGGCAAGCTGTTGAATGCCGGGCAGACCTGTATCGCGCCGGATTACCTTCTGGTGCCGAAGGGGCAAGCAGGCACGGTCGCTGCCAGGCTCGCAACGGCGATCGCTAAGCTCTACCCGACTCTACGCGACAACCCCGACTATACCGCCATCATCAGCGATCGGCACCACCAGCGCCTGCGCGACATGGTCACTGAAGCGCGTGACGCCGGCGCCGATGTCACCGAAATCAACCCGGCCGGCGAGGAACTTGACGCCAATAGCGGGAAGTTGCTGCCGACCCTGGTCCGCAATGCCGGCGCAAACCTGCGGCTGATGCGCGAAGAGATCTTTGGGCCGGTGCTGCCCATCGTAGAATACACCGGGATCGACGAGGCGATCGCCCATGTGAACGGGGCCGACCGCCCGCTGGCACTCTACTGGTTCGGCCGCGACAGCGGCAACCGTCAACGCATCCTGCGCGAGACAATTGCCGGCGGCGTCACCGTCAACGACTGCATGCTGCATCTGGTACAGGAAAACCAGCCCTTCGGCGGCGTCGGCGCCAGCGGCATGGGCGCCTATCACGGCGAATGGGGATTTCGCACCTTCAGCAAGGAGAAACGGGTTTTCATGCAGTCGCGGCTGAGCGCGGGAAGCCTGCTGCGCCCGCCCTACGGCAAGACGTTCGAACGGCTTTTCAGCCTCCTGCGGCACATCACCTGACCGACCGAGCTACGCAGCCCCGGTGCATTAAGACTATCTTCACCACGGTGCGGCAGGGTCCTCATCCTGCGGTGATGTCTTGAGTACCGCGGCGCCACAAGCGCCCAGGCAACAGACCCGCGCCTCTTTCTGGGGTGCGGGTCATTCCCGCTCGATCTCTTACCCCTCGTTAGAGCAATTCCAGGAAAAGTGTGAAGCGGTTTTCCGTCTAGAATTGCGTCAAAACAAAGAGTTAGAGCAGCTCGCCGTTTCCGTGAAACGGTGAAATGCTCTAGCCGAGGAAATCGGCCCGGTGCGGCGCAAAGCTGTCGACCAGCCGCCCCGCTTCGAGCGCCTTGACCCCGTGCACCAGGCCCGACGGCACGATGAAACTCCCGCCCGTCCCAACGATCTCGCTCCGGCCGTCGATGGTCACCTCGAAGCGGCCCTCGGCGACGTAACTTGCCTGGACGTGCGGGTGCGAATGCAGGGCGCCGACGCCACCCTTGTCGAAGCCGAATTCGACCAGCATCAACTCGTCAGTGTGCAGGAGAATGCGGCGCCTGTTGCCGTCCGGTGTCGCCGTCCAGGCGCCCTCGCCGGCATGCGCGAAGATCTTTGCGGTCATCGTCGTCTCCTCAGAGCAATTCCAGGAAAAGTGTGAAACGGTTTCCGTTCGGAATTGCGTCAAAACCTAGCGTGCCAGCCAGCCACCATCCACCGGCACCACCGCGCCATGCATGTAGTTCGACGCCGGCGCCAGCAGGAAGACGGCGGCATCGCCAATGTCGCCCGCCTCGCCCCAGCGGCCGGCCGGGATGCGCGCCAGGATAGCGGCGCTGCGGTCGGGATCGGCGCGCAGCGCCTGCGTGTTGTTGGTTTCGATATAGCCTGGCGCGACAGCGTTGACGTTGATGCCTTTTTGCGCCCATTCGCAGGCAAGCAGCCGGGTGATGCCGAGCACGCCATGCTTCGAGGCGGTGTAGGACGCCACGCGAATGCCGCCCTGAAAGCTCAGCACGGAGGCAATGTTGACGATCTTGCCTTTCCGCTCAGCGGCCAAGGCACGCCTGGCAAAGCTTTGGCAGAGCAAAAAAACCGTCTTCAGATTGACGTCCATGACGTCGTCCCAATCGGCCTCGCTGAGATCGACGGCATCGGCGCGCCGGATGATGCCGGCATTGTTGACCAGCCCGTCGAGCGGGCCGCTTTCGTCCCAGACGCGGTCGAGCAAGGGGCCGGCGGCTGACGTGTCGGCAAGATCGGCGCTCACCGCCTCGAATTGCCCGCCCATCGTTGCGATCTTTCTGGCCGTATCGTCCATCGACGAGCGACCGACGCCGATCACCGTGCCGCCGGCGCGTGCGATCGATACGGCGATGCCCTGGCCGATGCCGGTGTTGGCGCCGGTGACCAGGATACGTTTTCCGGCAAGGCTGAAGGGGTCGCTCACCGCAGATCGCCCAACGCCACCGGGTCGACATCGGTGTAGTCGACATTGTCGCCGGCCATCGCCCAGATGAACGCATAATTGGAAGTGCCGGCGCCGGAGTGGATCGACCAACCCGGCGACAGCACGGCCTCTTCGTTGGCCATGACGATATGGCGCGTTTCGTCCGGCTCGCCCATGAAGTGGAAGACGCGCGCCGTCTCGGCCAGGTCGAAATAGAGATAGGCCTCCATGCGCCGGTCATGCACATGGCAAGGCATGGTGTTCCAGATAGAGCCCGGCGCCAGCTGGGTCATGCCGACCACCAGCTGGCAGGTCTTTGCGCCATCGGCATGGATGAACTGGAAGATCGAACGCTCGTTGCAGGCATCCTTGCTGCCGAGATCGAGGCGCTTGGCGTCACTGAGGCGGATCAGCCGGCTGGGATGAGCCAGATGCGCCGGCGCACTGAGCAGATAGAACTTCGCCGGCGCCCCCTCATCCGCTGAGGCGAAGGACACATCCTGTGTGCCCATGCCGAGATAGAGCATGTCGCGCGCCTGCAATTCATGAGGTTGGCCGCCGGTCGTGATGACGCCCACGCCACCGATGTTGACGGCGATCAACTCGCGCCGGTCGAGGAAACCTTTGGTGCCGGTCGGCTTGATCGCCTCCAGTTGGAGCGGCGAGCCTATCGGCACGGCGCCGCCGACGATCATGCGGTCGTAGTGGGTGTAGGTCAGGCTGATGCGGCCGGACTGGAACAGGCCGTCAATGTGGAAATTGTGACGGAGTTCATCGGTTCCCATCGCCGCGGCGGCAACCGGGTCTATGGCAAAGCGGGATGTGTAATCGGTATGGCTCTGGCTCATTTTCGTCCTGACTTGAAATGGGTCATTCGCCGGCGGCGGCCCTGACCGAACTGGCATAGAAAGCCTGCCGCGCATGCAGGCGTTCGCGGTAGCGCTGCTGGCTGGCTGTGAGGTGCGCGCGCATTGCCTCGCGCGCCGCTTCGGCATCGCCCGATGTGATCGCATTGAGGATCACCAGATGTTCGCGCTGCAGCCCGCGCTGGTAGTTGTCGGATTGCGCCAGTTCGGTCGACCAGGGCGAGGTCACGTCGCACGGAATGGCGCGCCGGCCGAGCACGTCGAGCATCTCGACATAGAACGGGTTGTTGGTCGCGCTGGCGATGGCGCGGTGGAAGGCGAGGTCGGCCGGGCCGGTCGGCTCGCTGGCAAGCAGCAGCCGCTCGAATTCGAAGAAGGCTTCCTGGATCGCCGCCTCCTGCGCGGCGTTGCGGCGAATAGCGGCGATCCCGGCCGACTCGATCTCGATTGCCAAGCGTACCTCGAGCACGTTGAGCGCGATCGAATCCTTGGCTCCCATGTCGGCGGCAAGCGCTCCGAACATCGTCGAGATATGCTCGGTGACGAAGACGCCGGCGCCTTGACGCGACTCGACCAGGCCGTCGGCGGCAAGCTTGGCCAGCGCCTCGCGGATGACGGTGCGGCTGACGCCGAAGGTCTCGGTCAGCTGGCCCTCG
>NZ_RZPI01000569.1:0-3760 GCF_003998715.1 Mesorhizobium sp. M7A.F.Ca.CA.002.15.2.1 | reverse complement strand
GCTGCTGCTCGCCGAGCGACAACTCCGATACCTTGGCTTGAAGCTTGACGGTGATGCCGAGCGTGCCGGTGATCTCGGCGACGCGCGCCGCCAGTTCCTCGGTCCTGGGGCGCTGCCACCACGGCCCGCCAAGCAGGAGGTTCTCCGCCACCGTCAGCGTCGGCACCAGCATCATGTGCTGGAATACGGTGCCTATGCCGAGTGCCAGCGCATGGCGTGGCGAGGTGATCGGCGTCGGTTTGCCGTCGACCAGTATGCGTCCTTCGTCAGGCTGCTGCAGGCCGGACAACATGCCGATCAATGTCGATTTTCCAGCGCCGTTCTCGCCCAGCAGCACATGCACTTCGCCCGGGCGGATCGACAGGTCGACGCTGTCATTGGCAACGATGCCGGGGAACCGTTTGGTCACGCCTTCAAGCGCGACGATGTCGCGCCCGGCAACGGACGATGAAGAAAAACCGCTCATGAAGCCCAGCACCAAAAAACAGGAATCGTCCGGAGGGGTGAACGGATCACCCCTCCGGCAGCCGACCATGATCGCCTTACTGGGCGACGCTGGTCATCAGTGCCCTTACGGCGGCCGCGTCATAGACCGGCTCGACCTTGATCTTGCCGGAAATGACGTCCTCGCGCAGCGCCTGGATTTCCGTCCAGACATTGTCCGGGATCGCAGCGGTCTTCAGCAACTTGACCGAGTCGTCCTTGAGGCCGATCGTATAGTGTTTGGTGCCGAACGTGTCCGCCTTCAGGTCGGCAATCATCGCCGCATAGACCGGCTCGATATTCCACACCACCGACGACAGCAGGAAGCCCTTGTCGATCGGTGACTTGTCGCCGATGACGTCGATGAAATAGACCTTGCCGCCATCGGCTGCCTTGGTCGTCTCGACCGCCTGCAGCATGCCGAAGCTCGAACCGTTGCCTTGGCCGAAGATGATGTCGGCGCCCGATGCGATCACGCTTTCGGTGACGCGCTTGCCGCCGGCCGCATCGCTGTAGGCGGCCGGGCCGATCACCGCGTAGGTGATCTTGACGTCCGGGTTCTCCGCCTTCACGCCTTGCGCGAACGCCGCCGACTGCGAATTCCACGATGGCGGTTCGCCCGACACCACGATGCCGACCGACTTGGAACGCGACACCTTGGCGGCGAGACGGCCGGCGAGATAGGCGCCCTCGTGGCCGCTCAGCGTATAGTCGGCGACAAGGCCCTTCTCCAGGCCGGCTGGCGTGTCGACGATTGCCACCGGAACTTTCAATTCCTTGGCGATTTCAGGCGCCGAGGTGTTGTAGCCGCTGGCATGCGCGATCAGCAGGCTGGCGCCGTCGGAGGCAAGTTCCCGCAAGGTCGGGCGAACATCGCCATAGCCGAGGCCCTGGGCCACGACCACTTCGACGCCGGCGGCCTTGCCAGCCGCCTTGGCGGCATCGATGCCTTGCTGGTTCCAGCCGTAGTCCGTGCCTTCTTCGGGCGTCAGGATGGCGATCGACTTGACCTCGCCGGCAAGCGCGCCGCTAATCAAGACACCGACTAATATAACTGCACTTACACTGCTCTTAAGAAGCTTTAACATGTTACCCTCTCTGTTGTTTCACCAATCAATATTCTTATTGTTATTGCGCGAAAGCGAGATAGACTGCCTAGGAAAAATTACATTGTGGAGCTCAGGCAAAGTGAAGATCCGTTATGCCCTTCCGGTGATGCTGGCGTTATCGTCCTTCGCCAACGCGGTTGAGTTGCACCATGTCGTCGTCCGCACCGGCACTGACGGGCTCGACATGGTTCCGTTGACGATTTCGAATGCGGGCAGCGAAGGCCTCTCCTGCAACGCCGACTTCGCCCACTGGTATTCGGCCGGGATCGCAACGATCGAGCCGGGCAAGAAGACCCGCGTCGAGCTCTGGTTCGATGCGAAGACCGGCACGTTCACGATCCTCAACGACAAGCGCGAGAACCTGCCCGTCGAGCGGCTGTGGTGCGGTCTGGCGAGCCGAGCATATGCCACCCGCGTGCAGATCACGCTCGACCGCACCGATGCGGCGAAAGGCGAGCGCGATGTGTCCTGCGCCATGGCGCAGGACAGCCTGGCCTGCCGGTAGGCGCTCATTCCCGCGTCCGTTCGAACATCGCGAGCCTCTTATTCCTTTGCCAGGAACGCGTCGGTGAAGACGTCGTCCGCCGACAGAGCCGCCTTGAGCACGCCCTGGTCCGTCAGCGTCTTTAGGGTCTCCTCCCACTGCGTCTTCGTCATCCAGCCGAGACCGTGTTCCTTGGTGTCCGGGCTGGTGAACGTCGAGGCGATGTCGGCATTGATCTGCGCCAGCAGTACGTCCTTCTTGTCCGCATAGCCGGGCGCTGCCTTGGCGGTGATCTCGGCGGCCTCTTCCGGATGAGCCACGACATAGTCGAAGGCCTCCCTATATGCCTTGACGAAGCGGCGCACGACGTCCGGCTTGTCCTTGATCATCGCCTGCGAGGTGAACAGGCCGGAGCCATAGGCTTTCCACCCATAGTCCGCCCCCATCATGATGCTGAGCGAGCCCGGGCCCCCGGCCTTCGCTTCCAGTTCGGGAACCTCCGCATCGATATAGCCGACGACCGTCTGAACCCGGCCAAGCAGCAAATAGCTTTCATAGGGAGGCGAGACGCTGTTCAGCGTCATGTCCTTTTCGGTCAGGCCATTGGCGGCCAGGAAGCCTTTGAAGAAGATGTAGGTGGAACCGGCCGGATGAATGCCGATGGTCAGTCCCTTGAGGTCGGACGGCTTGGTGAGCTTCAGCGTCTTGGCCAGCGAAATGATCCCCAGCGGCGAGTGCTGATTGACGGCTGCCAGCGCCACGACCGGGACATTCTGCGACCGTGCGACGGCAAGCGTGGGAAGATCGCCGAACCCGAAATCCGCGTTCTCATTGCCCACCAGCCGCATCGCGTCCGGCGAGCCGGATCCCTTGCGGATCTCGGCCACATCGATGTCGTTCTTGGCGAAGAAGCCCTTTTCCTTGCCGACGAAGAACATGGCGTGATTGCCGCGCACGACCCAGTCGAGCTGGACGTTGACCTTGTCCGCCGCCAGAGCCGCGCTGGAGAAGCCGAGTGCCGTGACAAACGCCGCGAAGGTAGCGGCCTTGATAAGTGAGCGTCTCAGCATTTTTGTTCCCTTTTATGAATTTGGTTGATCGAGCGGGCCTAGGATTGGCTGAATTTCGGCGCCCACGGCACCACGATGCGTTCTAGGATTTCGGCGGCGTAGTAGAAGGCGATGCCAAGCACGGAAACGAGCAGCAGCGCTGCGAAGACCAGCGCCGTGTCGAGCTGGGTCGACGCGAACTGGATGACGTAGCCGAGACCGTCCGACGCCCCGGCGAACTCACCGACGATGGCGCCGATCACGCTCAACGTGGCGGCGATCTTGGTTCCGGCCATCAGGTTCGGCAGCGAGTGCGGAACGCGGATCCTGAACAGGATCTGCGTCGGGCTGGCCCCGACGGAATTCATCAGCGACAGCAGCGAGCGGTCGACCGATTGCATGCCCGCCAGCATGGAGAGCGTCACCGGAAAGAAGGCGATGACCAGGATCAGGCCGATCTTGGGCGCCAGCCCATAGCCGAACCAGAGGATGAAGATCGGCGCGAGGGCGACTTTCGGCACGTTCTGGAACAGCACCACCAGTGGATACAGCGCGCGTCCCAACCAATCGAAGCGCACGATGACCAGCGCAATGGCAATGCCGACCACGACCGAGACCAGGAAGCCGAACAGGAT
>NZ_RZPI01000568.1:0-3761 GCF_003998715.1 Mesorhizobium sp. M7A.F.Ca.CA.002.15.2.1 | reverse complement strand
ACATAGCCCTGGCTGTCCTTGGTGTAGTCGCGCGCCATCGCATTCAGGTTGCGCCACGCCAATCCGGCATGACCGGCCGGAATTTTCCTGAAGGTGCGCGACGTCACATCGTCGAAACCGATCGTTTCGAGAGCGGCATCAGTGGCAATGCCGGCGCGTTGCGCGGACAGCAGGCCGAGATCCGCCGAGTAGGGCGACAGCGTCAGCCGCCGCTCCAAGCCTTCGCCACTGATGCTGACCGTGTCGGCTTCTTCAGCCAGGTCGAAGCTGAAGACGGCACCCGGCGCCAGTGTCCGCGCCTCCAGGACGTGCCCGTCCCCCGACACGGAGAGGGTCGCGGGTCCATCGCCGGCAACGCGCCCGCTGACGCGGCGCGGCGGCGCCAGACCGACCGGCAGCAGCATCTCCTGTGATACCATCCCGGCCGGCGAACCCGGCAGCGGCAGGAAGTGTCGGGACTGAATGTCGTTTTCGCTTTTCGCCTGCCAGCCGGGCGGCACCGAAACCACAAAGCGCCAGTTGCCCGGCTTGCGGATCACGGCCTTTCTGCTTTTCACCGACATGGGGAAATTGGCAAAGCCGGCATTGTTGGTGCGCGCGGACGCGGCGAGCTTGCCGGCTTCGTCATACAGCCGCACCATGATCCCGGCCATCGGCCGGTCTCCGGCGCCGTATTTGCCGTCGCGATCGACATCGAAATAGACGAAGGACGAGTAATTGAGCATGCCCCCGCGGCCGCTCCAGTCGGTGCGGACGGCATAGTCGGCAGCCGGATTGGTCTGCCGCCGTCCCTTGCGGCGGCTGCGCTTCCGCCACAGCCGCCAGGACACGACAGCTGCCGCAAGCACCACAAGGGCGGCGAACAGTATCTCGACAGCGCCCAAGTCAGGCATGGAGCCTCCTTTCACAGATCTCGTGGAGGATTGCGTTCATGGGCGATCCGGCTGCGTTGGAATACTTTGCCGACAGGTTATTGCATGTCGGCCAAAAGCGAACCCGGGTTTGGGACAGCGACATGCATCAAGACAAAAGACTTAAAGCGCGTTGCATGGATCCGTTCAAGCGCGACGCATGAAAGCAGTCGCCTTACTTCAATTCCACCCACACCGGCGCATGGTCGCTGGCACCGTCCTCGCCGCGCACGTCGCGGTCGATGCCGGCGGCGGTCAGGCGGCGTGCCAGTTTCTTCGACAGCAGGATGTGATCGAGCCGGAGGCCCGCATCGCGCGGCCAGCGGTTGCGGCGATAGTCCCAGAATGTGTAAAGCGTTTCCTTCGGATGCTTCTTGCGCAGGGCATCAAGCCAACCCTGGTCGAGCAGGCGCCGGAACGACGCCCGGCTTTCCGGCTGCACCAGCGCGTTGTCGTCATAGGAGCGGGTGGCGTAGATATCGCGCGGCTCGGGCACGATGTTGTAGTCGCCGGCCAGCACCACCGGCAGGCCGGTGTCGAGCAACTGTTCGGCATGCGCCTCCAGCCGCGCGTGCCAGGCGAGCTTGTAGGCGAATTTCGGGCCGGGCTGGGGATTGCCGTTCGGCGCATAGAGGCAAGCGACGACAATGCCATTCACCGCCGCCTCGATGTAGCGGCTCTGCCTGTCGGCTTCGTCGCCGGGCAAGGCATCGCGGGTCAACACGGGCTCGGCACTCCGCGCCAGGATGGCAACGCCGTTCCAGGTCGGCTCGCCCTTCCACACCGCGCCATAGCCGGCCGCCGCCAATGCCGAGCGCGGAAACTGCATGTCGCGTGCCTTCAACTCCTGCAGGCACACGACATCGGGCTTTGCCACAGCCAGCCATGTCAGCAGGTTTTCAAGCCGGCTGTTGATGTTGTTGATGTTGAAGGAGGCGATCTTCATCGCTTCAGGAAGCGATCCGACCCGACCACGCCTTGACCGTCTCGGCCAGCGTCTTCAGATGATCGGCGGTCGAAAACCCCGAAACACTCTTGCGAGGCTTGAGATCGTGGTCGCCGTCCTCCAGCCAGATCACCTCGACGCGATCGGAAAGGTCATAAGTCGCAACCTCGTCCCTGGTGCCGAACTCGTCGCGGGTGCCCTGGAAGATCAGCGTCGGTGTCTTGAGATCGGCGAGGTGTTTGGTCCGCAATTGATCGGGCTTGGCCGGCGGATGGAAGGGATAGCCGAGGCACAGCAGGCCTGAAATCTCGCCCTTGGCAAACATCTCGTCGGCGACCATCGAGGCGACGCGCCCGCCCATCGACTTGCCGCCGATGACGAGCGGGCCGGTCACGCCCTTCGCCCTGAGGTCGGCTATCGCCTTGATATATTCCGGGTTGACCGTCTCGGCCCGCGGCGGCGGCTTGCGGTGGCCGTAGCGGCGGGCAGCCATATAGTGGAACTCGAAGCGCGCGACCTGGAAGCCGGCCGCGGCCAGCGCCTTGGCGGTGGCGGTCATCGAGGGGGAATCCATCGCCGCGCCCGCGCCATGGGCGAGCAGGATGGTGACCGGGGCACTGTCGGGACCGTCGAAGAGAAAGGTGGTCATGGTCTGATGTCCTGCGCGACGGCGACGCTGCCACTCTTCCCCCTCGTGAGGGAGATGCCCGGCAGAGCAGAGGGGGGCGTGAAGAAATGCCAGCCTTCAGTCAAGCTTGCGTGCGGGAAAACGCTCCGAAATTGGCCGATCTGTTGGCGGGACAGCGCCCCCCTCTGCCCTGCCGGGCATCTCCCCCACAAGGGGGGAGATCGGCTGTCATCGCTAATCATCCCTCACCCCGCCGTACGCGCCAACTGCAGATCCACGAACTGCACGCCCTTGGCCGCCATCCGCGACCACTCGGACTCCGCATCGAGTTCGAGATAGCGCACCCACAGCCGCCGCGCCTCCGGCAGATCGCCGGCGTCGAATTCGAGCCGGGCGAGGTTGAACACCGGATCGGCATAGTTTTTGTCGAGCGCGATCGCTTTCTGCAGGTGCCTTCGCGCCGAGGCCTCGCGGCCCTGCTCGCTCATCAGCCCAGCGAGGTTGAACCAGGCCTCGACGAAGGCCGGATCGAGTTTTATCGCATTGATATAATCGTGCGCGGCGTCCGCCGCGTGGCCGCCGGCGCGCAGGCAGTTGGCGCGGTTGAAGGCGGCAATCGCATCGCTCGGATCGATGGCGAGACAGCGCTGGTAGAGTGCGGCTGCCCTATCATGGTCGCCACCCTCCTCCGCCGCTTCGGCCTCGGCAAACAACTCTTCCAGTGTGTCGTCGCCTGCCGAACCGGCGCTGCCCAAATCGAACAGAAGCTGTCCGTCGAGTTCGCTCTGGCCGCCTTCGAGGTAGATCGCATCGGCGCGCCCATGCTGCGAGCCGACATTGAGCGACTTGGCGGTCAGCGACGCCACCGGGCCGGAGCGGTGGACGGAGCGCGCGATCGCCCCCCATGTCGCGCCGCCGGCGACGAGCCCTGCATATTTGCGCGCCAGGATCAGGTCGCGGAAGGAATAGGGTTCTGCGTCATGCTCGAACGCATCGAACAGTGACAACAAATCGAGCTCGGCGCCGGATAGCCGCGATTGCTCGATCAGCGATTGCCGCGACAGCGAAGACGCCTCCGGTGCCTTCATCAGCCCGAGAAGGCGCAGGAATCCGTTCTCGCTGAGGAGCTTGTGCCCGGCCGCGCGCTCGGCGGCGACACGGCGCTCGATCTCGGCATCGCCGTTCCTGGAGAGCCCGGCCTTAGCGAGCAGCGTGCGGCCGGGCACAAGCTCCTCAGCGAGAACGGATTCCTGCGCCTTCTCGGGCTGATGAAGGC
>NZ_RZPI01000567.1:0-3765 GCF_003998715.1 Mesorhizobium sp. M7A.F.Ca.CA.002.15.2.1 | reverse complement strand
CGGCGACTGGATCCAGCAGCTGCTGCTCGGCGGCTTTGCCGTCGACAACCCGACGCTGAACCGTTTCTTTGCGCTGCACTATCTGTTGCCGTTCATGATCGCCGGCGTTGTCGTGCTGCACATCTGGGCGCTGCATGTCGTCGGCCAGTCGAACCCGACGGGCATCGAGGTCAAGTCGAAGACCGACACCGTGGCCTTCACCCCCTACGCGACCATCAAGGACGCGTTCGGCATGATCGTGTTCCTGTTCTTCTTCGCCTATTTCGTCTTCTACCTGCCGAACTATCTCGGCCATCCCGACAACTACATCGTCGCCAACCCGCTGAAGACGCCGGCCCACATCGTGCCCGAATGGTACTTCCTGCCGTTCTACGCGATCCTGCGCGCCATCACCTTCAATGTCGGGCCGATCAACTCCAAGCTCGGCGGCGTGCTATGCATGTTCGGCGCCATCGTCATGTTGTTCCTGGTGCCGTGGCTCGACACTTCGAAGGTGCGCTCGGCGGTTTACCGGCCCTGGTACAAGCTGTTCTTCTGGCTGTTCGTGGCCGATGCCATCCTGCTTGGCTGGCTGGGCTCGCAGCCGGCAGAAGGCAGCTATGTGTTCATGGCGCAGATGGCGACATTGTTCTACTTCGCCTTCTTCCTGATCGCGCTGCCGGTGCTCGGCCTGATTGAGACGCCGCGACGGTTGCCGAACTCGATCACCGAGGCGGTGCTCGAGAAGAACAAGGGCGGCAGCGGACATCCGGCGGGCGCTACGGCGGCTCCGGAAACCAAAGGCTGAGCGGGTAGAGAATCTAAGGGGATTTGGCATGAAAAAGATTCTCACCTCGCTGGCGCTGATCGGCCTTGTGGCCGTCGCCGCTGGGGCCGCGGGCACTCGGGCGATCGCCGCCGAAGAGGCACACAATGTGGCCAATCCGACGCATTTCCCGATCGACGAGCCGAAGGAAATGGACTGGAGTTTCACTGGCCCATTCGGCACCTATGACAAGGCGCAGCTGCAGCGCGGCCTCAAGGTCTACAAGGAAGTCTGCTCGGCCTGCCATTCGATGAACCTGGTGGCGTTCCGCACGCTGTCGGACCTCGGCTATTCCGATGCGCAGATCAAGACGCTGTCGGCCGAGTACACCATCCACGACGGTCCCAACGATGCCGGCGACATGTTCGACCGTCCGGGCAAGCCGTCCGACCACTTCCCGCCGCCCTTCGCCAATGAGGAAGCCGCCGCTGCCTCCAATGGCGGTGCTGCTCCGCCAGACATGTCCCTGCTGGCCAAGGCTCGCGGTGTCGAACGCGGTTTTCCGCAGTTCGTCTTCGATATCTTTACCCAGTACGACGCGGGCGGCCCCGACTATATCCACTCGCTGCTGACCGGCTACGACCAGACACCGCCGGCCGGCATGGTCATCCCGGAAGGCACCCACTACAATCCGTACTTCATGTCCGGCGTGTCGCTGAAGATGCCCAAGCCGCTCTCCGATGGTCAGGTGACCTATGATGACGGTGCGCCGCAGACCATCGACCAGTATTCCCGCGACGTCTCCGCCTTCCTGGCATGGGCGGCCGAGCCGCATATGGAAGACCGCAAGAAGACCGGTTTTCGCGTTCTGGTGTTCCTGCTTTTGTTCGGCGCGCTGGTCTATCTCACCAAGCGCAAGGTGTGGGAAGGCGTGGCGCATTAAGCCACACGATCAAGTGATCACGAAGGGCGCCGAGAGGCGCCCTTTTGCATTTCCAGAAGCCGGCCATGTCACATGGCCGTCACCGCATCCGGCGATCCTGTGCTGCTCTCATCAAAGGATCGCACCCATGAAAAGATACGCATCGCTCGCGGCAGGCCTGTTGCTGCTCATCGTCGGCTCGGCCGCGCAAGCGGAAGACGCCCAGCCTTTCGTCACCAACAAGGATGTCGACCTGACGATGATCCTGCCGCCGCCGCCGGCAAACGATTCGGCGCAGACCAAGGCCGAACTCGGCGAGGTGCTGATGCTGCAGGTGACACGCACGCCCGAGATGGTAGCCAGCGCCGTCGCCGATGCCGACGAGAATGTCTGGCGCTTCGCCAACGTCATGGGGCCGAAATTCAACAAGGAAACGCTGCCCAAATTCAGCGCCTTCTTCGACCGCGTCGTGGCCACCGAAGGCGCCGTCGTCGATCCGGCCAAGGATATCTGGAAGCGCCCGCGTCCGCACCAGCTCAGCGACCTCGTCAAGCCGGCGGTCAAGCTGTCGAGTTCGGGTTCCTGGCCGTCCGGCCACGCCACCGTCGGCACCATGATGGGCATCATCCTGTCCGATATGGTTCCGGAAAAGCGCGCCGAGATCATGGCGCGTGCGGCCGAATACGCCCACAACCGCGAGGTCGGCGGCATCCACTATGCGTCCGACGTCGAGATGGGCAGGATTTCCGGCAGCGTCATCGCCGCGGTCCTGCTCAACCGGGACGACTTCAAGGCCGAGTATGAAGTGGCCAGGGCCGAGCTTCGTTCGGATCTCGGCATGTAATCTTTGTCAATCGGATTAGACCAGAAAGGGGCGCTTCGGCGTCCCTTTTTTTGCTCATGGCCATGTCCGGAGGGCAGCTCGAAAAATAGTCCGTTGGCACGCCGACAACAGGTTGATATTCGATGCATCGAACGGTGGCGAGAAACTTGTCCCGCCATGGCCTTTGGAATTCGATGATGCGGCTCAGCGACTGTCACAACTTTTCCGATTACCGCCGCATGGCGCAGCAGCGGCTGCCGGGGCCGATCTTTAACTACATCGACGGCGCGGCCGACGACGAGGTCACCTATCGCCGCAACACCGAAAGCTTCGAGACCTGCGATCTGGTTCCCAACGTGCTGCGCGGGGTGAGCGAGGTCGACATGTCGGTGACGGTCATGGGCCAGAAGCTGGCGATGCCGTTCTATTGCTCGCCGACCGCCTTGCAGCGCCTGTTCCATCACCAGGGCGAGCGCGCGGTCGCCAAGGCCGCCGCCAAATACGGCACGATGTTCGGCGTGTCGTCGCTGGGCACCGTCAGCCTCGAGGAGGCGCGCAGCATCAGCAGCGGCCCGCAGGTCTACCAGTTCTATTTCCACCGGGATCGCGGTCTTAACCGGGCGATGATGCAGCGGGCAAAGGCGGTCGGGGTCGAGGTGATGATGCTGACCGTCGACAGCATCACCGGGGGAAACCGCGAGCGCGACAAACGAACCGGCTTTGCCATTCCCTTCAAGCTCAACCTTACCGGAATGGCGCAGTTCGCGCTCAAGCCGGCCTGGGCGATCAACTATTTCATCCATGAGGACTTCAAGCTGCCGCAGCTCGACGAGCATGTCGACATGGGCGGCGGCACGATGTCGATCAGCCGTTACTTTACCGAGATGCTCGATCCGTCGATGACATGGGACGACGTCGCCGAGATGGTCAAGCTCTGGTCGGGTCCGTTCTGCCTCAAGGGCGTCATGTCGGTGGAGGATGCCAAACGCGCTGTCGACATCGGCTGCAGCGGCATCGTGCTGTCGAACCATGGCGGGCGGCAGCTGGATGGCTCACGGGCGGCGTTCGACCAGCTTGCCGAGATCGTCGATGCCGTTGGCGACAGGATCGACGTCATCATGGATGGCGGCGTGCAGCGCGGCACACACGTGCTGAAAGCGCTGTCGCTCGGCGCCAAGGCCGTCGGCGTCGGACGCTACTATCTGTTTCCGCTCGCGGCGGCCGGCCAGCCCGGCGTGGAACGGGCGCTCGAACAGATGCGGGTCGAGATCGAAC
>NZ_RZPI01000566.1:0-3779 GCF_003998715.1 Mesorhizobium sp. M7A.F.Ca.CA.002.15.2.1 | reverse complement strand
TCCGAGAACAGCAAGCTGCGCCAGGTCGAGCGCATCATCCGCACCAAGCTGCCGATCGTTGCCGACCATCTCGGCAGCCCCGATCCGCTGCGCAATCCGGCTGAAAAGAACGAGCGTTTCGAGCCGGCCAATGACCGCAACGACCGCAATGGCCGTCGCGACGGCAGGCGGCCCGGTGGCGAGAACAAGGGCAACGGCTTTGGCAAGAAGCGCTTCGGCGACAAGCCGGCCTTCGCCGGCGAGCGCAAGCCGGACGGCGCCAAGCCGGCCTTCAAGGGCAACAACAAGCGCCGCTTCGGCGGTAAGCGTCCGGCTGCGCGGGCCGCGTAAGCCAGACCGCGCTGCAGTCAGTCAAGCTTCGGCTGGCTGATTGCCGAGACGAAACAAGAAAAGGGCGGCCGAAGCGATGCTTCGGTCGCCCTTTTTCGTCGCCTACTTCACCACCGCTTCGATCCAGACGGCGATCCTTTGCGCCAGAAACGCCGTGGTCGATGGCGACAGCGCGTCGCCGGCAATGACGTGATTGTCCGGGTCGCCAGTGTCGTCGACCGGAACCAGTTCATGCGGCGCGCCCCAGCGCCCGGCAATCTCGCGGCTGCGGTCGGCCCGCACCACTTTGTCCGAATCAGAAAAGATGAACAAAGCAGGGACGGTCGCCTTCTCCACCGGCGCGCCATAGGCAAGCTCGGTCAGCGCCTGCATCGGCAAGGTTGCTTCGATCGGATAGCGGGTGGTCCAGAATTTTTCATTCAGCGCGTTGCGCGGCACGAAGCTATGTTCCTTGCCGGCGACCAGCCTGGCGATTTGTTTGCCCCACGGCATGGTCAGGATCTCGGCGCCCGAAGTCTTGACGCCGAAGTTCGGGGAGATGAACGCAATCGCCGCCACCCCGTCCGACGCACCGGGCTGCGTTGCCGCCCAGACCGCCAGCGAGCCGCCGGTCGAAGTCGAGATGACGATCACCTTGTCGCCGATCGCCCGGCCGATGGCGAGCGCCTCCTCATAGTCGTTGATCCAGGCATTGATGCTGCCTTGCGTCATCGCCGCGCCATCCTGCCCATGACCGGTAAGCCGTGTGTAGAAGAGATTGGCGTCAAGCTGTTCCGCCACTTCGTCAGGCAGCGGGCGGACCTCGCCCTTCGATGCGGAAAAGCCGTGGATGTAGACGATCGATAGCGGGGTCCTGGCATGCACCAACGGATCGGCCCAGACGATCTCCTTCTCCAGCCCGTCTCGGATTCCGGGGATGGCGGCTTCCGCCTTTGCCACATAGGCCTGCGGATCGTCGCCGATGAGCGAGGGATCGAAACGGATCGTGGTGTCGACGCGAACGCGCGGGCCGAACACGAAGGCCAGTGCGAGAACGGCAATAAGGCCCAGCACAGCAAGCACGATCCGTCGCCCCATCGCAGACTCCACGCGGCACTTGTCTCAACCATGGCGACGGCGGCCCGAAAACGGGGAGCCTGCCAATTTCGCAGGCGTCCTATTCGATCGGCGGCTTGCGGTCGTAATGCAGAGGCCGCGCCTTCCAACTGGTCATCAGGCTGATAAACCCTCTGCACAGCGGCCTCGGCAGCAGGGCGAGCAGTTTCAGCGGCCAGCTTGTCCGGCGCGGGAAATGGACTTCGAAACCGCCCGACTTGATGCCTCGCGCCATGCGGCGCGATGCGCGGCTGACCGGCATCAGTCCCGGCATCGGCAGCATGTTCTTCTCGGTCAGCGGGGTGTCGATGAAGCCTGGGTTGAACACCTGGATACGCACGTTCATCTTGTCGAAATCATACTTCAGCGACTCGGCCAGGATGTTGATGGCCGCCTTGGTGCCGCCATAGGCGGCCGTTGTCGGCCAGCCGAAATAGGATGTCACGGAGCCGACCAGCACGACATGGCCGCGCGCCCGCACACGCATGCGTTCGACCGCAGGCACGAGGCCGTTGATGATGCCGAAATAATTGACCTCGAAGGACCGGCGAAAGTCGTTGACGACAAGATTCTCCCCCGGCGTCGAAATGTAATTCCCAGCATTGAAGATGGCGAGCACGATGGGACCGAGCTCCTTCTCGATCGCGGCGACGGTTCTTGCCATGCGCGGCTCGTCGGTGACGTCGCAGGGAAAGGCCGTGACGCTGCCCGGCATCTGCGCGGTCTCGACGACAAGCGTGTCGATCGGATCGTCGTCGAGCGCCGTCACCGCGACGGCATAGCCCTGGGAAGCAAGATCCCTGGCCAAGGCACGGCCGATGCCGCTCGATCCGCCCGTGATCCAGGCGACGCCGTGCTTCGGGTTGGCCCGGTAGAGTGTCATGCTGCGCCCTGTCGACTTGTTGGTGCTTTGCTCTAGCGATGAAGAAATCGAATGAAAAGCTGCTTTTCAACGTCAGCCGGAAAATGAGCTGTGGCGCAAGAGGTCGGTTTCGGGAAGCGCTGACGCAATTACAGTACCGCAAATGCGACTGGACCAGACAAATTCTTGCCTTGAAACTGCAGCTTCGGGTTTCTAGGGTTTCGGCGCACCTACACAAGGAATCCTGAATGCCCCGTTCTGTGATCGACGCGATCGGCAAAACGCCTTTGATCCGCCTCAACAAAGCTTCGGAACAAACCGGTTGCGAGATCCTGGGCAAGGCCGAATTCATGAATCCGGGCCAGTCGGTCAAGGATCGCGCCGGCCTGTTCATCATCCGCGATGCCGAGCAGCGTGGGCTGCTGAGACCCGGCGGTGTCGTCGTCGAGGGAACGGCGGGCAACACCGGCATCGGGCTGACGCTGGTCGCCAAGGCGCTCGGCTATCGCACCGTCATCGTCATTCCCGACACACAGAGCCAGGAGAAGAAGGACACGATCAAGCTGCTCGGTGCCGAACTGATCGAAGTGCCTGCCGTGCCCTACAAGAACCCCAACAATTATGTGAAACTGTCGGGGCGGCTGGCCGAGCAACTGGCGCGGACCGAGCCGAACGGCGCCATCTGGGCCAACCAGTTCGACAATGTTGCCAACCGTGACGGCCATATCCGCACCACAGCAGAGGAAATCTGGAGCCAGACCGGCGGCAAGGTCGATGGCTTTGTCTCGGCGGTCGGTTCCGGCGGCACGCTGGCCGGCGTCGCCTTTGGGCTGAAGGCGAAAAGCAAGGATGTGAAGATCGCGCTGGCCGACCCGCTGGGGGCCGCGCTCTACTCCTTCTACACCAGCGGCGAGCTGAAGTCCGAAGGCAGCTCGATCACCGAAGGCATCGGGCAGGGGCGCATCACCGCCAATCTCGAAGGGTTCACGCCGGACTTTTCCTTCCAGATCCCCGATGAGGATGCGCTGCCGATCGTCTTCGACCTGATCCAGGAAGAGGGGCTTTGCGTCGGTGGCTCGACCGGCATCAACATTGCCGGCGCGATCCGCCTGGCCAGGGAATTGGGTCCCGGCCACACCATCGTGACCATTCTTTGTGACTACGGCACGCGCTATCAGTCAAAACTGTTCAACCCGGAATTCCTGCGCGAGAAGCAACTGCCGGTGCCGGGTTGGATGGAGCTGAAGAGCACAATTTCGGTGCCGTTCGAAAAGGTCGCGTGATGGCAAACTGGACGGATGCCCTGTTTCGCGACGACGCCTATCTGCGGACGGCGGATGCGACGATCGTTGCCGTCAACGACCGCGGCGGCATCATCCTCGACCGGACGATCTTCTACGCCACTTCGGGCGGCCAACCGGGCGATACCGGGTGTCTCGAACGCGCGGACGGCAGCCGCATCGCCATTGCCGCTACCCTCACCGGCGAGACC
>NZ_RZPI01000565.1:0-3792 GCF_003998715.1 Mesorhizobium sp. M7A.F.Ca.CA.002.15.2.1 | reverse complement strand
CGGTTCTTGAGGCCGTTGATGGCCGGGCCTTTGATCTGGCGCTCCTCGGCGGTCATGGCGCCAAGTGTCTTCAGCATCTCGGACACGCTGCCCTTCTTACCGAAAGCAGCGATGCGCACGGCCTCGATGGCCGGCTCATCGGCGGCCGAGGCGATCTCGGCCAGAAGTGAGTTTTCAAGCGTATCCAGGCCAGTGGTTGCGTCGTTCACGGTCAAACTCGCTGCGTTGGGAGGTCGGCCTCAAAGTGAAAGTCACTCCTAAAGTGAAATCACTCCAAGGATCAGGCAAAAGAAAAACCCGCGCCAGCCGTGCCAGCGCGGGTTCCCCAAATCAGAATTGCGAATGCTTGGGAAGCGCTGGTCTTAGGCGACAGCGCTTTCAAAAGCGTTCGGCGTGGTGTTCTTCAGATATTCGAGCGCCACCTTGGCCTTGGCGACCAGGGCCGCGAAAGCCTGCGGCTCGTGGATGGCCATGTCCGACAGGATCTTGCGATCGATCTCGATGCCCGACTTGTTGAGGCCGTCGATGAAGCGGCCATAGGTCAGGCCATGCTCGTGGGTCGCGGCGTTGATGCGCTGGATCCACAGCGCGCGGAAGGAGCGCTTGCGGTTCTTGCGGTCGCGGTAAGCGTATTGCAGCGACTTTTCCACCGCCTGCTTGGCGATGCGGATGGTGTTCTTGCGGCGGCCGTAGAAGCCTTTCGCGGCTTTCAGGACCTTCTTGTGCTTGGCGTGCGAAGTGACGCCTCTTTTTACGCGTGCCATGTCATGATCTCCTTAAAAGCAATTCCAGGAAAAGTGCCTTGCGGTTTTCCGTTCGGAATTGCGTAAAACAAATGCGTGTCCGGACCGAATGCCTTAGAGGCCGTTCGGCAGAAAATTCTTGATGACCTTCTTGCCATCCGGTTCAGCCAGAACCATCGTGCCGCGGGCATTTCGAATGAACTTGTTGGAACGCTTGATCATGCCGTGACGCTTGCCGGCCGCAGCCGACAGGACTTTACCCGTACCTGTGATCTTGAACCGCTTCTTGGCGGCCGATTTGGTCTTCATCTTGGGCATTTTGCTACTCCGTATTGTTGGCGCACTATCGCGCTTCTTGTTCGCTTCAGGCCGACCAAAGCCCGAAAAGCAAATGAAACCGCCACGGCATGCCCTGCCGGGCGGTTTTCTTGAACGGCGGTGCTATACGTCAAAGACGGCCCGCGCGCAACACCTGTGGAGATGCGGCGCTGTGTCCTCGTCAGGGCAGCGTGAACCAGACCGGCAACATGCCTGACAGCTGGGCGCCGTCGATCAATTCGAAGGCCGGCAGCGCGATCAGAAACACCAGGCCGTCGAGCAGCGTGGTCAACAGCAGGCGCGGCTTGAAGTTTCCGGTATCGCCCTCCTGGTAGAGCGACAGTTTCGGGAAGAAGCGCGGCACCCGCGCCAGATAGGCCTGATACGGCGCGCCGAGCGCTTCCTTGAGGAACTTCTCCTCGCGCAGGATGACGATATGGAACGCCCCCGCGCACAAAAGCCCGAAGAGGATGATACCGGAGAACGAACCGATCTGCGCGCCGACACCGGCTGCGGCTACGGTCGAGAACACATAGAGCGGGTTGCGGGTGATCGAGTAAGGCCCGCCAGTCACCACCTCGGACGATTTGCGCCCGCCTATGTAGAGTGTCGCCCAAAGGCGGCCCACGATGCCGAGGAAAATCAGCAGCACGCCGAACATTTCGATCGTCTCGTGCACGGCTGTGTCGGGCGGAAACGTCGATTGGCCAAATAGCAATGCTGCAAACAGCACGACCACGAGAACGGCAAGCACTATGCGGCGCATATGCTGGTAATTGCCCAGCCCGCGTTTGAAGTCCACGTCCGAAACCTTGACTTCATCGACCATAGTGAATCCGATCGTCAGGAATTTTGCCGGCGATCGCAGCGTCTGAACAAGAAGAAGGCGTCCCGCCGATCGCCGGGACGCCTTGCGATGTGATTCAGGCGGATTTAAGCGCGATGGCCAAGCCTGACGTCATCGTGATCCTAGATACGCGCCGATGCAGATCTTAGCGCGGCGACAGCACCATCATCATCTGGCGGCCTTCGAGCTTCGGTTCCGCTTCGACCTTGGCAATCGTCGCCACTTCCTCGCGGACCTTGTTCAGAAGCTGCATGCCGAGTTCCATATGCGCCATCTCGCGGCCACGGAAGCGCAGCGTCAGCTTGACCTTGTCGCCTTCCTCGAAGAAGCGGCGAACCGCCTTCATCTTGGTCTCGTAGTCATGGCTGTCGATGTTCGGGCGCATCTTGATCTCCTTGATCTCGATGACCTTCTGGTTCTTGCGCGCCTCGGCCGCCTTCTTCTGGTTGGCGTATTTCAACTTGCCGAGATCAAGGATCTTGACGACGGGGGGCACCGCGTTGGGCGATATCTCGACGAGATCGAGCCCGGCCTCTTCGGCCAGCAGCAATGCGTCGTTGATGGAAACATCGCCGCGGTTCTGGCCTTCGGCGTCGATAAGCTGGACCCGGGGAACCCGGATGTCACGGTTGGAGCGCGGGCCATCCTTGGTCGGCGCCGCTGCTTTGAAAGGTCTGCGAATGGTCGTGGTCTCCTTGGCCGTTTCGTTCAGGATTTGTCAGTGTTGATGCATGGACGCGCCAATGTGGTGAGCGCGCGGGCGGAGTCAATAGCACAGCATTGACAGAAAATCACCCTGATCGCTGTCCTGCACCAAACAAAGAACATAGTGAGCACTTTTCGCCACGCCACCGACCGTGCCACAAGAATCCCGCGCCAGAAGAGGGCCTGAGGAAAAAGCCATGACCGCAACGCCCCCCGTCTTTATGGATGTCGATGGATCGCGCATCGCGGTGCGCCATACTGCTGGCTCTGCGCCCGGCATCGTCTGGCTCGGCGGCTACAAGTCGGACATGCTGGGCGCGAAGGCGCAGACGCTGTCGGACTGGGCGGCAAAAGAAGGCCGCGCCTTTCTGCGCCACGATTATTCCGGCCATGGCGAATCCGGCGGCGCCTTTGCCGACGGCACGATTTCGACATGGCTTGCACAAAGCCTTGCCGTGTTCCGGCATTTCACCAAGGGCAAACAGATCCTGGTCGGCTCCTCGATGGGCGCCTGGATCGCGCTGCGCATGGTGCAGGAATTGCGCGAGGCTGATGACAGCAACGTCGCCGGCCTGGTGCTGCTGGCGCCGGCACCGGATTTTACCGCTGAACTGATCGAACCGGTGCTGACCAAGGCGCAGAAGCGCGATCTCGCCAAAAAAGGTTTCTTCGAAGAGCCGTCGGACTATTCCACGGAACCCTACATCTACACCCGCGCCCTGATCGAGGACGGGCGCGACAACCTGACAATGACAGGCCCGATCGACACCCATTGCCCGGTGCATATCCTGCAGGGCCTGGCCGATGCGGATGTGCCGGCAAGCCATGCACTGAAGCTGGTCAGCCTGCTGCCCGCCGACGACGTGACCCTGTCGCTGATCCCTGACGGCGACCATCGCCTGTCGCGACCGCAGGATCTCGACATGCTGGTGCGGGCCGTCGATGCGATGGCGCAGAGGGGAAACTGATGCGCCTTTCCATTCCGATATCCGCCTTCGTCGCGGCGATCGTCGGCTTCGGCGGCACGCTGGCCATCGTCATCGCCGCCGCCAACGCAGTCGGCGCGACGCAGATCGAGACGGCAAGCTGGGTGACGACGATCTGCCTGGCCATGGCGATCGAGAGCCTGTGGCTGTCATGGCGCACGAAAATGCCAGTCATCACCGCCTGGTCGACGCC
>NZ_RZPI01000564.1:0-3795 GCF_003998715.1 Mesorhizobium sp. M7A.F.Ca.CA.002.15.2.1 | reverse complement strand
GGCTCTATGGCATTGAACGCATAGGCTTTGACCAGCGCGAAATAATTCGGATAGGCATAGCCATTGTTCATCCGCAGCCATTCCTCACGGCGGTCGCGAAACAGCTTGGGCAGCTTGTACCAGGCCACGGTCGGGGTCTTGTGATGGACGAAATGCAGATTGTTGTTGAGGAACAGGAACGACAGCGGCGAGCGCTCGACGATCACCGTACGGCCTTCCGGATGTTCCGACCATTGATGCTCGGCGAACGTACGGATCGAGATCAGCGACTGGCCGAGCCAGACCGGCACCAGAATGTAAAGCCACAGCGGGATGCCGAAGCCGAACTGAACGATCGGCAGCACGACGGCCAGGCCGATCGCATGCAGCAGCCAGGCCTTGCGGATCGGCTTGTCGCCGGCGATCACCTGCTTGGCATCGTCGATGAAGAAGCCGACGCAGGACAGCCACGGGCCGAGCACGAAGCGGCCTGCCATGGTGTTGTTGATCTTGAGCAGGAATTTCATCGTCGGCGGCAGCTCGTCATGCTGCCAGAGCGCCTGATAATAGCTTTCCGGGTCATCGAGCGGGTCGGTCAGCCGCTCGTCGGCGTGGTGACGCAGATGAATGGTCTTGAAGCGGCGGAACGGCCAGACCAGACCGATCGGCAGAAACACGAAGGCTTCGTTGACCCGCGCGTTGCGCGTCGGATGCCCGTGCAGCACTTCGTGCATGATCGACGACTGCAATGCGGCGGTGAAGGCGAGGACGGCGAGCGCCAGGACGGGATAGGAAGGCCAGAGCAGGAAACCGGTGGCGAGCCATGTCGCGTAGCAGAAGAAGGCGAGTACCACGGTTGGCCACTCAATGGCCCGTACGCTGTGTCGCCTGATGCTCTTGCTCGTCATGCTATCGACCACTGCCCCTCAGTCGCCGGAATCCCAATTGATTCCTGACAGCATTGTGTCAGGAGAAATGATTCCACTCAACGAGACAAAGTGCACAAACTGTTGCGATTGCGCATTTTTGACCGCACATGTTATACATTGTAAACAGACTTAGGGATTCATTTACGCCTAACGCCACCCTCGGAGCGGTTCCGGCGCAAATTTTTCCTCAATCCAGGTGGAGCACGGACATGGACAAGCGCGACCTGTCGACGATCTTCCGCGAGCGACTGAAAATGCTCTTGACACGCTCCGACCTGAACCAGTCGGCCTTTGCAACCGCGGTCGGCATCGACCGCTCGGCGCTGTCGCAACTGCTGTCGGGCGCCTCGACGCGCCTGCCCCGCGCCGAAACACTGCTTAACATCGCCGCCGAGTTCAAGGTGTCGCTCGATTGGCTCCTCGGCCTCAGCCAGGACGAAGGTCTCACCGGCGAAATCCGCGAAAGCCTGGAGATCGAAGAGGCACCGGATGGTTTCGACCGCACGCTGTTGGCCAAATGGCATGCCGAGGCGGCAGGCACCAAGATCCGCTACGTGCCTGCCGGCATTCCCGATCTTCTGCGCACCGAAGCGCTGGTCGACTACGAAGCCGGCATCGCCAACAAGAGCCGCCTGGCGCAGGCCGGCGAAACGCAATACCGCATCGACTACAACAGGCGGCCTGAGACCGACATGGAAGTCTGCATGCCGCGCCACACGCTGGAGATATTTGCCCGCGGGCTGGGTGTCTGGGACCGTTTCCCCGAAGCCGACCGGCGCGCCCAGCTGCTGCACATGGCGACGCTGCTCGACGACCTCTACCCGACCTTCCGGCTGTTTCTCTATGACGGGCGGATGCGCTATTCGATCCCCTACACCATCTTCGGACCCTATCGCGCCGCCATCTATGTCGGCGACATGTATCTGGTGCTCAACGCCACTCAGCCGATCCAGACGCTGATCCAGCACTTCGACAATCTGATCCGGGCCGCCGACATCAATGCGCACGAGGCGTCCGGCTTCGCGCACAGACTGGCCGGCATGTCGTTCCCAACAGGCACTGTCTGATCTTCGGCAACAATGATCCTTCGGACGGAAACCGGCCTCCGCATTGGTGGCCGCGTTGCCGCCATTCCATTGACTACACATAAAGACTTCTTTATATCCTTATTCGACTTCGAAACATGAAAGCCAATCCGATGACGACCACCAACCCGATCGATGCTCTGCTGGCCGAAAAGGGCGTGCTGCTGGCCGATGGCGCCACCGGCACAAACCTTTTCGCCATGGGGCTGGAAGCCGGCGAGGCGCCCGAGCTGCTCAACGAGACGGCGCCCGACACCATCACCAGCCTGCATCAGAATTTCGTCGATGCCGGGGCCGACATCATCCTCACCAACTCGTTCGGCGGCACCCGCCACCGGCTGAAGCTGCATCATGCGCAGGATCGCGTGCATGCGCTGAACCAGCGCGCCGCCGAGATCGCGCGCGCCGTCGCCGACAGAGCTGGCCGCAAGGTCATCGTCGCCGGTTCGGTCGGACCGACCGGCGAATTGCTGGTGCCGCTTGGCGCCATGACCTATGACGAGGCGGTCGACGCCTTCGCCGAGCAGATCGAGGGTCTCAAGGAAGGCGGCGCCGAAGTCGCCTGGATCGAGACGATGTCTGCTCCCGACGAGATCCGCGCCGCCGCCGAGGCTGCCATCCGCGTCGGCCTGCCCTACACCTATACCGGTTCCTTCGACACCGCCGGCCGCACCATGATGGGCCTGCTACCCAGGGATATCCACGGCGTCACCGACGGGCTGTCGCAGGCGCCGCTTGGCGTTGGCGCCAATTGCGGCGTCGGCGCGTCTGACATCCTGGCCTCGCTGCTCGACATGACCGAGGCGAAGCCGGAGGCAACGGTGATCGTCAAGGGCAATTGCGGCATTCCCGAATTCCGCGGCACCGAAATCCATTATTCCGGCACACCCGAACTGATGGCCGACTATGTCAGGCTCGCCGTCGATGGCGGCGCCAAAATTATCGGCGGCTGCTGCGGCACCTCGTTCCAGCACCTTGCCGCCATGCGCAAGGCGCTCGACGCGCACACCAAGGCGGATCGTCCGACGGTTGCCGCGATCGTCGAGCGCATCGGCCCGATGCGCAACAAGGCGGCGACGGAAAATACCGCCGAGACCAGCGAAGCCCGCCGCGAGCGCCGCCGCAGCCGGGCCTGAGCTTATCGGTTTCGATTATTCGCTGTTGTCGGCGTAGCTCGACTGCGCCGACTTGAAGTCGACCACATTGTCGCTGTGCATCGTCATCAGCGCGCCGGATGAAACCGGATCGGTTATCTGCTCCAGCATGATGCGGAAGCGGTCGTTGGTCAGCGCCGACATGGCGGTGTGGCGCGCCTGCGCGACATCGTCACTGATACGCCTGGATTCCGATGATGGGGCCGATGAAACCGCCGAAGCATCTCGTGCCGGCGGTGTCGAGTTGGCGATAGTCCTGATCTGCAAGTTCGGCTCCCTCAAGCCCGGTACGCCTGTCCTGCGTAACAAGCAGGGGGTTGCGATCCGCTACCGGAAATGCCGCGCAATTTAACGACCTGGAGATTCTCCGAAAAAAGGCCGGCAAGGGAATGAACCCCTCGCCGGCATGCCTCACCCGCCCGCG
The DNA here is from genome assembly GCF_003998715.1 of Mesorhizobium sp. M7A.F.Ca.CA.002.15.2.1. NCBI lineage: Bacteria > Pseudomonadati > Pseudomonadota > Alphaproteobacteria > Hyphomicrobiales > Phyllobacteriaceae > Mesorhizobium > Mesorhizobium sp. M7A.F.Ca.CA.002.15.2.1. The sequence goes on along the minus strand of NZ_RZPI01000564.1, from coordinate 224 downwards.
GTCGGTTTCCCCTGTCAGAACGATCCCATCTGAAAGAAACCGGCCGTCATCACCCACTACCGATTACCGCCCAGCGCCGAGGCAAGGCGCACAAGCGAGAGGAACTCGGACCTGTACCCAAACGGGTCGGCTCCTCGAGCGGCAGTGGCGATCTCCATGATCTTGTCGTAACCGAACTTCGCGGTCGCATCCTCGTCGCGCAGCTTCTGGCCGAAGGCGGCGAC
>NZ_RZPI01000563.1:0-3796 GCF_003998715.1 Mesorhizobium sp. M7A.F.Ca.CA.002.15.2.1 | reverse complement strand
CCACCTGGTGCCCGACTTCGGCAAGCACCGCCGCCTGCACGAGGCCGACATAGCCAATTCCAAACACCGTCAAATTCATTCGGTTTCATTCCCATGCAAGGCAGCGGACCGTTTTCGGCCCCGCCGGTTCAAATCGACTTTCCCAACTACTTTACACTGCATGCCAGCGATTCCGGAAATTGACAGGGTTCGCCGAGCGCCGTGAAGGCGACCCGCTCGACCTGCAGGGAAAGCTTGCGGCCCGGATCCGCGAACGCTCCCATCCAGCCCTTCATCGTATCGCTGCCCCAAAAGCTGAAGAATATCTTCTGTGCATGGCTGGGCAGCTTCGCCGGGTCGGTAATCGTGTTCACCAGTTGGCCGTTGACGTACCATCGCAAGCTGTCCTTCTGCCAGACGAAGGCGTAGTCGTTGAAGGCCTTCTCCGTGCCGCCCGGTACGTCGACCAGTTTCTCGTTCTTGCCCTTGCCCGCGATATAGGCGTTGACCTGCACCTTGGAGGTGTCCTTGGTCAGGACCTCGAAGTCGATCTCGTCCCAGGGCTGCTTGTCGCTTGGACCGATATAGGTGAAGAACGCGGCGTTGAGGCCGGAGCCGGTATCGGTCTTCAGCCGTGCCTCATAGGTGCCATAGCCGAAGCGCTGCTTGGTCTGGATCTCGCCGCAGACGTAGTCGCGATCCTTCAGCGTCTGCTTTTCGAAGCCGAGCGACAGCACACCATTCGACAGTTCGACCATATTTTTCGACCAGGTGCAATTCTGATGGCTGCCGTTGTTCCAGCCGTCGGAAACATACCAGCGCGTGCGGTCGAAGCTTTTGAAATCATCGACAAAGGACGGCGATGTCGGAATGTCCTGGGCATGGGAAGGGGTTGCCAGGAAACCGCCAAGAGCAGCCAGCAGCAACGCACCGAGCGACCCCAGCCGCCGGGCGGCTTGTCCGGTCCGATATGCGAGAGGCGGTGCGTCAATTGCCGTCGTAGGTTTCGGATTCCAATTCATACCAAACTCACCTTTGCGCTGTGTGTCCCCAACCCAAAGTCGACGTTCGAACCGCTCCTGCACGGGCCAACCTTGACCTTCCTTGTGACCCTCTCGATTGCTTCTGCTTCCCGCCTTGCATCAAATCTGTTGCAACAGTTCCGAGCCTTCACGTTCAACCTCTGCCGGCGCCTGCCGGCCAGGCGAATTCCGCCGCGGCGGCCGAGGAGGCATCCTCGTCAAAGACCGTATCCAGCGAATGACGGAGCTCTTTCATCATGCCGTCCTGGCGCGACAGCGCCGCGATGCGGCGCTCGCAATTCAGGATCGACTGTGTCAGTGCGCTGACTTCCGAAGACCGCTTGTCGGAAGCAGAGCCGTTTTCCATCGCTTCGACCAGAAAGGCGGCGTTGGTCGACGTCGTCCGGTAGCGATTCTCAAGCCCGGTTCTCTCGGCCTCGATCTCGGCCGCAATCTGCTCGAACAGCTTTGCCAGACGATCAAGACGTGAAACATCGGCCTGACGGTCGCGGGCCGGATCCCTTGATCTGAAACCGAATATCGAGGCCATGAACTCAGGTTCCCGTCATCGCCGGCTTGTGGGCCGGGCTTCTGGCCGCTCCCCGCAGCCGGGGCTCAAAAACTCGTGTTGCGTTGTCGTGCTCCTTTTGAGGGAGAGACATCAGACCAATCCGATCGGGGGCCAAGTTCGGCTGGTCGTCCACTATGCTGCACCGCAACATAGACTGCCATCGTCGGAGCCGCGAGGCAACCACCCAATTCGTAAACTCATAAATCCGACCGAAATGGTTTGCGTGATGACATGCCGCGAGTGGACAAATCGCTGCATCGGGACCGCTCTCAGCGTTCCTTGCCCGTGCTGGTTCCGGCCATCAGAAAGCGCAGCGGCGGCACAGGCTTTTGGCTGGACACAAGGCCGACACGACGAAACAGCGCCTCGAGCTTGTCGGAAGCCACGCCCTGGACGATGGGGACGAGGTTGGACAGGCTGGCGAAGGCGTAAGCCGCAGCCGAGCCCAGCCCCCGCTCGGCCTTGACGTCAAGGAAATTACGCAGCCGATATTTGTCGCGCACGTGCCGTTCATGCCGCCGCAGCACCGCCTTCGAGCCTTCCGGCAGGCTGTCGATCGCCAGCAGCGCCAGATCCGCATCGGCCAAACGCTTCAAGTCCTGGGTCTTGTGGCGGCCGCTCAGGGAATCGGCGCGGACGATGGCGCCGTAGCCGCAGGAGCGAATGACCTTGAACCGCGCCCCGCATGCGACCGCGCGGGCGTAGAGTTCATAGTCCTCGCCCAGCCGCAGGCTCTCGTCGTAGCTCAACCCATGGCGGTCGAGGAAGGCACGGCTGATCACCGGCTTCAAAAAGCCCAGTTCGCCCCTCTGCACGCGGCGCCTGGAGATGTTGCCTTCGACGAAACGCTCGAAATCGAGGAATTCCGGATCGGCGGCAAATTGCGGCGCGACGATTTTCGTCGCGTCGCCTGTCGCATCATCCCTGATCAGCATGATGTTGTCGGCGGCGAAATCCCAATCGGCGCCGGCAAACAGGTTGCGAAACCGGCCTTCGAGGAAGAAATCGTCGGCATCGAGAATGCTGATGAACGGCGATTTCGAGCCGGCGATGGCTGCGTTGCGGGCAAAGGAGGGGCCGCGATTGACATCGAGGCGCATCACGGAGAGCCGCCCGCTGCCATCATCGGCGGATCGTGCGACACCGGCGGTGTCGTCGGTGGAGGCATCGTCGACGACCACGACCTCCGCCACTTCCGGTTCGCGCAATGCGGATGCGATGGCGACGGCGATTGTCGCTGCGGCGTTTTTTGCCGCGATGATCACGCAGACCTCGGATTTCGTCATCGACATGGATTTGCCTCTCGTACAGGTAATATCGATTTGCCCTCGCCCCGTACTCGTTCGATGCACTACAGAATTGCCATCAGCATCCAATTTACCCTCAGCGACTCGCCGGCCGCTCGAAGATGCGGCGGCTGATATCGGCGGACGCCGCCCAGCCTGCTTCGGCCAGATAGCGGACCGGCGCGCGGCCGCACAGTTCCCAAAGCACCGTTCGCCGCTGCGGCCACCGCAGCGACGGCAGCCACGGCGCGATGACCATGCTGAGCAGATCCTCATTGCCGATGCGCGGCAGGATCCTGGTCGCGCGCTGCGACAGCAGCGTGCCGGCACCGCCGAGTAGCACGTCGGCGGCGCGCAGGCCAAGCAGCAGCGTGTCGTCCAGACCTTGCGCGGTAGCGGCATCGAGCAAACGCTGCTGATCCGCCTCGTCGAGGCGGCCGGCGCTGGCGCCGATATCACAGACGTATCCGGCGCAGGGTTCCCGGTTGAAAAGTGCCTTGGCGACGCTGATGCAGGACAAAAGCAATGTATCGGCCACCGAGGTGAACGGCACCGTCGCACCGGCGATTTCGACCTGTCGCTTGCGCCGCAGGAACCCGTCCGCGTCGCGCGGGCTTGGCGAGCCGGGCTGCTGGAGGCGGTAGTGGAGATCGACGGTGGACGACCTCGGCCCGTCGTCCCGGGTCATGTGCTGTTCGCCGAGGAAGCGGACCCACCAGACGGAGCTCGACTTGCCTGATACCTCATAGCCGATCTTGCGAAGCGCATCACGCGCCCTGAAAAATCCGAGCGGCGAAACCAGGATGTCGACATCGCCCGAGGGCTTCATAAAATGGTCGTCGTAGAGAAGTTGCTGCTGGAACGGACCCTTCAGAAAAACGAAATCGATCTCGCTGGCGCGCAGCACGTCCTGGATCGCCATCGAATCCATGATGCAG
>NZ_RZPI01000562.1:0-3797 GCF_003998715.1 Mesorhizobium sp. M7A.F.Ca.CA.002.15.2.1 | reverse complement strand
AGATACGCCTCCCGCACTTTCGGGTGTTCGCGTACCTGCTCCGGTGTTCCGACGCAGATCACCTCGCCAGTCGCCAGCACCTGGATGCGTTCGCACAGCGCCATGATCAGGTCCATGTCGTGCTCGACAACGACCACCGTTACGCCATAGCGGTCACGGATCGTCCGGATCAGCGCTGCCAACACCTTGGTCTCGTTGGAATCAAGACCGGCAGCGGGCTCATCGAGCAACAGCAGTTGCGGGCCGGTCGCCAACGCACGCGCAATCTCCAGCCGCCGCTGATCGCCGTAGGGAAGATCCGCGGCGACCCTGCCGGCCTGATCTGTCAGGCCCATGAGGTCGAGGAGTTCGTCGGCCTTCTGCCGGGTCGCGGCCACCCGCTCGCGATAACGCCGACCGCGCAGCACGGTATCGGCGGCGCCGACAGGATGGCGCAACTGCGCCGCCGTCAGCACGTTCTGCGCGACGCTGAGGCTGCCGAACAGGCGAGAGCCCTGGAAGGTGCGGGCGATGCCCATCGCGACGATCTGCGATGTGCGCAGGCCGACGATCGACCGGCCCTCCATCTCGATGCTACCGGAATTCGGCTGGGAGAAGCCGGTGATCAGGTTGAAAAGCGTGCTCTTGCCCGAGCCATTCGGCCCGATTACCCCAATGATTTCACGTTCGTGGAGCTCGATGGAATGATCACGCAGGGCAACCAGCCCTCGAAAGGCTTTTGTCAGCCCGACCGTCCTCAACAGCACTCGACTCGACTGTCTATCCACCCGCCGGTTTGCCCCTGTCCCTCGCCGCCCCGTTCGGCCCGGTCAAGCTTCAAATGGACAATTCGAACGGCAAGATGTCAAGTCCTATTCCCAAGAGGAAAGCTGTATGCCTGCCTCGGCTCGACCGTTGCCGCGACAGCACCGGCATCGATGCAGGGCCTGCAGTCCAGCGCGCCAGCGCTCGCTTCTCGAGCCTGCGCGCATAGTGCGTGGGCGCAAGGCACGAGACGAAGACGATCGGCGCCACCGGCCCGTAGACCTTGGGCGTCCTCGGACCGCGCTTGTGCTAGCTTGTTGTCTGTTCGGCGACAGCTTCTTCGAGGCCGGCTGCGGCCTGGGCGGCGAGAGCGCGCGCCGCCGCCTGTGAATCGTAGAATTCCTCGAGCGCATGAACCCTGCCCCACCGCAGCGTGAACACGTGGAGACCACGGTTGACGTAGGACGTATCGCCGTTGAGCAGGGTAGCGGTGCCATCCCACTGGGCAAACACGGTGGTATGCCACGGCCAGCCCTTCACCCACACGTGGTTGACCGTGAGATGGAGAGTGGGCAGAACACGGCCGAGGCGCTCGAACCACCGGCGCAGGGCCTGCTTGTCGTGGCGCTCGCCACCAAGCGCGTGTGCGCCACCAACCCGGTGATGGACATGCGGCGCGATGGCCTTCACCGCCGCATCCCAGCGATGGTTGTTGACGTCGTCGAAGCTCTGCCGGATCGATTTCTCGACAAAATAGCTGTAAAGCATGTGACCTCTCTCCAAACTTATCGGTGGCGCGCCGTTCCGACGCGAGACCCCGGCCAGCATCGCTCGGCCGCGGTCTGCGCGTCAGGTCAGGGCATTGTCGCGTCGGCTCGCAGGGATGTGTCCGTCTCGGTCGAGACCGTCACTTCCTCACCGGACCTTGAGAACGCGTAGAGCGAGCCCGGGTGGCCAGGTATGGAAAACGCCACGGAGTCACTGTTGGCGAGGCCCATGACAACCCGCAGCGGATCACCCCCGGTCTTCGGTGCGAAAGTGGCGGTGACCTCAAGCAGGTCGCCGTCCGGAACGTAGTAGACCACCATGTCCAGGTGTGCCTGGTGCAGGCTACCGCCTTCGATCGGGCGCCCGATGGTGGCTTCCTCGGCAAGAGCCGGGGTTGCAAGAAACAGCGCCGCCAGCAGCGAGGCGCCCAAGGTTTTGCGGATCATCTCATTTGTCCTTTTTTAGATTGCGTTCACCCTCTATATAGGGTATAGATTACGAATGCAATCTAAAAAAGGAGATGACGATGCGTGTAAGTCGCACTCAGGCCGCGGAAAACCGTGAGACCGTGATCAATGTGGCAAGCCGGCTTTTTCGGGAGCGCGGGTTCGACGGCATCGGCCTCAAGGATCTGATGAAAGGGGCCGGGCTGACCCAGGGCGCCTTTTACAAGCAATTCGAGTCGAAGGACGATCTGGCGGCGCTGGCGTCCAGGCGGGCGATGGAAAGCGCCACCCACAAATGGTCGGCCGCGACCGCGGCAAATCCCGGGAACCCGCTCGACGGGGTGATCTCATTCTACCTCAGCATGGATCATCGCGGAGAAAAGATGGACGGCTGCCCGGTCGTTGCGCTCGGCTCGGATGCCGCCAGGCAAGGTGCCGAGGTGAAGGCGTCATTCGAAGCCGGCATCAAGGCGTACCTCGAGATGCTCGGCGGTTGGGTTGGCGAGGGCGACATCGAAAAGACCGGCAACAAGGCAATGGCCGTTCTCTCGACGATGGTCGGCGCGGTCGTGCTGTCGCGGGTCGTCAACGACCCCGACCTTGCGCAGGCTTTTCTGGATGCGGCGGCCGATCAGGTTCGCGAAGCAGTCGCTACTTGAACGGCGCGAGCAGCGCCGCCAGCACAGCAAGGATAGGAGAGCAGATGGAACGGATTGTCGTCACGGGCATGGGTGCGGTCACGCCCCTTGCCGCCAATGTCGAAGCGTCCTGGTCACGCCTGCTTGCCGGCCGGTCTGGCGTTCGCAGGCTTCCTGACGATGTGGTGGGAGAGCTGCCGGCTAAGATTGGCGGCGTGGTTCCCTCCCTGGGCGAAGACCCCGAGGCTGGTTTCGATGCCGATGCCGTCCTGTCCGCGAAGGATCAGCGCAAGGTAGACCGGTTCATTCTCTTCGCGCTGGCGGCGGCGGAAGAGGCGCTTGCGCAGGCGCAATGGAAGCCTGCCTTGGAGACGGATCGCCTGCGCACGGCCACGATCATCGCTTCAGGTGTCGGCGGGTTCCCGGCCATCACCGAGGCGGTGCGCACGGTGGACCTGCGTGGCGCCCGCCGCCTGTCTCCCTTTACGGTGCCGTCCTTCCTGGTGAACCTCGCGGCGGGCCACATCTCGATCCGTCATGGCTTCAAAGGTCCACTCGGCGCACCGGTGACGGCGTGCGCGGCAGGCATCCAGGCGATCGGCGACGCCGCCCGCCTGATCCGCGCCAACGAAGCCGACATCGCCGTGTGCGGCGGAACGGAAGCGTGCATCAACACCGTCAGTCTCGGCGGTTTCGCCGCCGCTCGTTCTCTTTCAACCGGCTTCAATTGGGCGCCGGCCCAAGCCTCGCGCCCTTTCGACACATCGCGCGACGGCTTCGTCATGGGCGAAGGGGCCGGCGTGCTGGTCATCGAGGCGTTGAGCCACGCGTTGGCGCGCGGCGCAAAACCGATTGCTGAGCTCGTCGGCTACGGCACGACGGCGAATGCCCATCACGTCACCTCCGGGCCAGAGGACGGCGACGGCGCGCGCCGGGCCATGCAGATCGCGATTGCCCAGGCAGGGATTTCGCCACGCGACGTTCGTCATCTCAATGCGCATGCGACCTCCACGTCAGTCGGCGACCTGGGTGAGATCGAAGCGATCAAGAGCGTGTTCGGGCGCGATTTCGCGATAGCTGTCAGTGCCACGAAATCGGCGACCGGACACCTGCTCGGAGCGGCCGGCGGGCTTGGTGCGATCTTCGCAATCCTGGCGCTCAGGGATCAGGTCGCCCCGCCAACCCTCAACCTGGGCGAGGC
>NZ_RZPI01000561.1:0-3804 GCF_003998715.1 Mesorhizobium sp. M7A.F.Ca.CA.002.15.2.1 | reverse complement strand
TCTGGTCGTAGCGCTTGTATTCGCCAAAATACTTGGTGATCGCCGCCGTCAGCGACGTCTTGCCATGGTCGACGTGGCCAATCGTGCCGATGTTCACGTGAGGCTTGTTACGCTCGAATTTACCTTTTGCCATTGTCTCTTTCCTTGGACGGCCCGGATCTTCAGTTCGGTCGAAGACCTTCAGTTCAGTCGAATGCGGGGCGATTAGCGACAAAGGCCAAAAAACACAAGCGTCTTTTGGCCGGGTGCCGTCTCACTCAGTCCGAACCATCGATCCGATTGCGGGGATGTGGCGCTGATATAGGAAGGCTCCGGGCAAAATGAAGGGGTAGCGGGCCGACCGATCGAGGCCGCGAAAGCGCCGGCTTGCTTGCCCGGCCCTGTCTGAATCATGGCCAGGCCATGGACCATTGCCGCCGCCATCCGCCTCTGATCTTGTGGCCGGATGCATTTCATCCCTGTCTCTATCCGCGGCCCGCTGTTCATGATCGTCTCGACGGGGTCGTATCTCGTCAACGATACAATGATGAAGCTCGCGACGGCGGGCCTGCCGTCTTATGAGGTGCTGTTTCTGCGGGGTGCCGCGGCGGCCCTCTGGGGCTTCCCGCTGCTGTTCGCGCTGGGCTACGGCAAGCAGATCCCGCTGATCTTCGACAAGCGCGTCCTGAGCCGGAACGTGCTCGAGCTGGCGGCGATCCTTTGCTATGTGGTCGCGCTCGCCAACATGCAGATCGCCGATTCCACCGCGCTCGGCCAGATCACGCCGCTCTTGATGCTGGTTGGCTCCTCGATCCTGTTTGGCGAGCGGATCGGCGGCCGGCGCATGGCGCTGATCGGGCTCGGCTTCGTCGGCGCGCTGATGGTGGCGCAGCCGACCATGCAAGGCATTTCGGTCTATGCCCTGCTGGCGCTCGGCAACGCAGCCCTTGCAGCGGCGCGCGACCTAGCCGGCCGGCGGGTCTCGGCCGAGGTGCCGGGGATGATCGTGGCGATTTCCGCCGTCGTGGTGGTGCTGATCGGCGCCGGCGCCGCGCATCTTGTTTCCGAGCGCTGGGTCATGCCCGGGGCGCATCACCTGCTGCTGATGGCAGGTGCTGGATTTTTCCTGATCTTCGGCCACTTCTTCATCTTCATGGCCTATCGCGTCGGACCGACCAGCGCCGTGGCGCCGTTCTACTATTGCTTCACCGTCTGGGCGGTCATTTCGGGCCTGCTGGTGTTCGGGCAATTCCCCAACACACTGGCGGTCTGTGGCATCCTGCTGGTCGTCGGCAGCGGGCTGACCATCGTGTCGCTGGATCAGCGCCAGCGCCGGTTGGCCGTCGTCGCCTAGCCTCGTTTCATTGCGGGAACGCCGATCTTTGTTTTCGCCGCCCCGATGCCATAGGCAAGCCACAGCCGGGCATACCGGCCTGAAGCCGGTCTTGCCTTCAGAAACTCGAAACCTCAGACGATCCGCAGGCGCCTAAAGCGTCCGCCTTGCGCTGAACTGATGGTAGGCCCACAGAACAACCACCGCCCCGATGACGGCAACGATCAGGCTGTAGATGTTGAGACCGGTGACGCCTGATGCGCCGAAGGCACTGAAGATCAGCCCGCCGACAATGGCGCCGACGATGCCCAGCACGATATCCATTATGACACCCTGGCCGGTCTTGTTGACGATCTTGCTGCCTATGAAGCCGGCGACCACGCCGAGAATGATCCAGCTGATGATACCCATTTTTTCCTCTCCATCCCCTCGCCAGCCGAACATTTTCATATGATTGTCAAAACCTCAAGCCAGCTTGAAATTCCGCCCGAATGCTTCATTGTTGAGGAGGGGTCGGGCCTTGGTCGCTATGGAGGATCCACGATGGGACTTTTTGACAACGCCGTTCCCGGCGGCAACATCACCAAACCTCTGATGATCGCACTCGGCGCATTGCTGGTCGGCAAGATGCTGAGCGGCAGAAGTGCCGAAGAGCCGGAACAGTCTCCCGTGCCCGCTCCGACCGCCCCCGTCCCGACGGAAACCACATCCGCCGACGGTGGCCTGCTGGGCGGCCTGGGCGGACTGCTCGAAAAGCTCCGGGACGCCGGTCACGGCAACACCGCGGACTCCTGGGTCGGAACCGGCCAGAACCAGTCGATCAACGCCAACGATCTTGGCGCCGCGATCGGACCGCAGATCATCCGCGAGATCGCGCAACGGACCGGACTGGACGAGCAGGAACTGCTCAAGCAACTGTCCACCGCCCTGCCCGGCATCGTCGACAAGCTGACGCCGAATGGCCAGGTGCCGCAGCAGCACCAGGTCGCATCCGCGTTCAACAGCTGACGCGGCGCAGCCACGACAATTGGAGCGCTGCGCTTCGTGCGCAGTGCTTCGGCTTGCCGGTGATGGGATGAGTGTCTGGAGCGGGTAGCGGGAATCGAACCCGCATATTCAGCTTGGAAGGCTGCTGCTCTACCACTGAGCTATACCCGCGCCTTACCTGAAGTACCGGATTCATCCGAAAAGCGCCATGCACTTTTCGGTCCGATTCTTGTCGCGTTTCAGGGCTTCCGGGCCGGCAGTGGTGGAGAGGGTTGGATTCGAACCAACGTAAGCTAAGCTAACGGATTTACAGTCCGTCCCCTTTAACCACTCGGGCACCTCTCCAGTCTGCCGCCGGAGCCATGCAACGAGGCATTCACGCCGATCCGGACCCGAGTTATGTGTTCTCCGAAACCAGCGCAGCGCCTTATGGCGGCAAGGCCATTGGGTGTCAACCGCGCAGCCAGCGTTTTTCGATGTTGTTCGCCGGCTGTGACGGCGGGCCATATCCTTGGCCGGAGGACACCGCTATAGAAGCCAGCCATGAGCGATAAAACCAACACCCCCAAAGACACCCATTACGCCAAGCTGCGCCGCGCCTATCGCGACGAGAAAAGCGGCGGCGCGCCGGCGTTCCGGCCTCGACAGCCGGTTCCGCCGGGCGAAAATGCCGCGGACGGACTGGTGCGGCTCTACGGCCTGCACACGGTTCGCGCCGCACTCGACAATCCGCGCCGCAAGATCAGGAAGATGCTGGTGACGCGCAATGCGGCCGAGCGCCTCGAAATCGCCGATCTCGCCGCCCTGCCCTTCAAGACGGAACTGGTCGAACCCAGGGATATCGACAAGATCACAGGGTCGGATGCCGTGCATCAGGGTGTGCTGATCGAGGCCGAGCCGCTTAAAGCCAAGCGGCTCGATGCGCTTGGTGACGCGAATCTGGTGCTGGTGCTCGACCAGATCACCGACCCGCACAATGTCGGCGCCATCCTGCGCTCGGCGGTCGCCTTCGGCGCCGGCGCGCTGATCACCACGGCCCGCCACAGCCCGCAGGAATCGGGCGTGCTGGCGAAATCCGCCTCGGGCGCGCTGGAGCACATCGACCAGATCGAGGTGAAGAACCTCGCCGAAGCGCTCGGCCAGCTGCACGAGGCCGGCTTTCGCACCATCGGGCTTGATTCGGACGCGCCGGCCGAACTCGAAAAGAGCTTTGCCGGAGAAAAGATCGCCCTGGTGCTGGGCGCCGAAGGCAAAGGCCTGCGCCAGAAGACCCGCGAGACGGTGACCACGCTGGCGCGGCTCGACATGCCCGGCGCCATCCATTCGCTCAACGTATCGAATGCCGCGGCGATCAGCCTTTACGTGGCACGGGCATTTTTGAAGCGCGGCTAAGCCAAAAACATCTCGAAACGAGAAACGGGTTCCGGCCATAGACGCCGGAACCCGTTCTTCGATGGGCCAGGAGTTGGCGGCTTGGGAACGTTGCGCCGCCCTCTCCTGACCTA
>NZ_RZPI01000560.1:0-3804 GCF_003998715.1 Mesorhizobium sp. M7A.F.Ca.CA.002.15.2.1 | reverse complement strand
GGGCATTCCCCGATATCCGCCTCGGCGGCGGCATGTTCAGCTATTTCACCGAACTCAACCGCAAGCGCGTTCCGGCAGACCAGCTCGATTTCGTCACCCATTGCACCTGCCCGATCGTGCACGCCGCCGACGATCTCAGCGTCATGCAGTCGCTGGAGGCGCTGCCTTTCATCACCCAATCGGCACGGGCTATCTTCGGGGCAAAGCCCTACCGGATCGGACCGTCGACGATTGCCATGCGCCAGAACCCTTATGGCGGAGCGACCAAACCCAATCCCGGGGGACAGCGCATTGCCATGGCCGACAGCGATCCGCGCCATGCCGGCCAGTTCGCGGCGGCTTGGACGGTCGGCTATGCCGCGCGCGTCGCAGCCGCTGGGCTGGAACAGCTCACGCTCTCCAGCTTCACCGGACCGTTCGGCGTGCTGGCGTCATCCGGAGAACCCGTCGCGGAAGGATCGCCCCGGCCGCTCTTCAGAGCCATCAAGGGGCTTTGCGAACTGGCCGGCCTTGCGCATGTGGCCGCAGGGACGAGCGATGAGACCAAGGTGCTGGCGCTGGCTGGACGCTCGGCCTCGGGCGACACTGTCGTGTGGCTGGCGAACCTGACGGCGGACGACGTGCAAGTCGACATTTCAGCTTTTGGCCGAGGCCATCTCGTGATGACGCCTTACGAGATCGTCCGGATCGACTGACGTTATTTTTCGGAGTTCATCACATAGAGCGCGCGCGAGCGTTCGAGATGCTTGATCATCGCCTTCTCGGCGCCATCGGCATCCTTCTTCTCGATGCGGCCGATGATCTCTTCGTGCTCGGTGAGCGTGAACTTTTCCTTGCCGGTCCAGATCAGCATTTCGGTGTGGTATTCCTTCAGCCAGCCGAGCATCGCCTCGCTGACGGCGACATAGATCGGGTTGCCGGAGATCGCGGCGATCTGTGTATGGAACTTCATGTCGGCGGAGATGAAGGCTTCGGAATCGCCGCGAAAGCCGCGCTGTTCGGCAACGGTGGCCCGCAGCCGCAGCACATCCTCGGCGGTGGCCTTTTCGGCGGCTTCCCTGACCATGCCACGCTCGAAGAAGATGCGCGCGGTCTTCAGGTGCTCCAGCGTGTCTTTCGATGACGACAGGATGATCTTGGCGGCGCCGTCGACCTGCTTGATGATCGACTTGGCGGTGAGTTGCAGCACCTTGGCGCGTTCGCCATGCGAGATCGCAACCAGCCCCATATTGCTCAGCGCCTGCATCGCCTCGCGGATCGCGGGGCGGCCGACCTCGAAGCGCTCCATCAGCTCGCGCTCCGAGGGCATGTCGTCGCCTGGCATCAGCTCGCCGCTGGTGATCAGGCGCTTCAGCCGCAAGAAGACCTCATCGGAAAGCTTGCGCCGGACAATCGGTTCCGAACGGTTCATCGCCGCGAATCACTCCCTTGACCCGGCCCTATCTAACACTGCCGCCACAATTCCCGGAATTGCCGTCTGTCGATCCCGCTGCCGGATATGACTTGCAATACTTATGTACTCATTATACCAGATTCGAAACACCAGTGAACCTTTTTCGAACGCCTCGGCTTGAGACAGCGGACCATGATCACCCTCACCTACCGCATCGAAACGCCTGGAAGCATCGAAGCGCTGGCGGCCAAGATCGCCAGCGATCAGTCGACCGGCACCTTCGTAGCGCTGCCCGGCGAGACCGAGGAACTGAAGGCCCGGGTGGCGGCACGTGTGCTGGCGATTCGGCCTCTGCCCGATGCCGAGCGGCCGTCGCTTCCCAATGACGGTAAGGGGCCGTTCAGGCGCGCCGATGTCGACATCGCCTTTCCGTTCGATGCCATCGGCACCGACCTTTCGGCGCTGATGACGATTGCCATCGGCGGCACCTATTCGATCAAGGGCCTTACCGGGATTCGCGTCGTCGACATGAAATTGCCGGAGGAGTATCGCGGGGCACATCCCGGCCCACAGTTCGGTGTCGCCGGCAGCCGCCGGCTGACCAATGTGACTGACCGCCCGATCATCGGCACGATCGTCAAGCCGGCGCTAGGATTGCGGCCGCACGAGACGGCGGCAATGGTGGCGGAACTGATCGCCGCCGGCGTCGACTTCATCAAGGATGACGAGAAGCTGATGAGCCCGGCCTATTCGCCCCTGTCGGAACGGGTGAAGGCAATCATGCCGCTGATCCTCGATCACGAGCAGAAGACCGGCAAGAAGGTGATGTATGCCTTCGGCATTTCGCACGCCGATCCCGACGAGATGATGCGCAACCACGATCTGGTGGCGAAGGCCGGCGGCAATTGTGCTGTTATCAACATCAATTCGATCGGCTTTGGCGGCATGGCATTCCTGAGAAAACGCTCCGGCCTGGTGCTGCATGCTCATCGCAACGGCTGGGACATCCTCACCCGTCACCCCGGCCTCGGCATGGACTTCAAGGTCTGGCAGCAATTCTGGCGACTGCTCGGCGTCGACCAGTTCCAGATCAACGGCATCGCCTCGAAATACTGGGAACCGGATGACTCTTTCGTCGAATCCTTCAAGGCGGTGACGACGCCGATCTTTTCGGCTGGGGACTGCGCATTACCGGTGGCAGGTTCCGGCCAGTGGGGCGGTCAGGCGCCCGAGACATATGCACGAACCGGCCGGACCGTGGATCTTCTCTATCTCTGCGGCGGCGGCATCGTCAGCCATCCGGACGGACCGGGCGCCGGCGTACGTGCCGTGCAGCAAGCCTGGCAATCGGCGGTCGACGGCATTCCGCTGGCCGACTTCGCCTTGAACCATCCCGAACTGGCGCGGTCGATCGAAAAATTCGGCGACGGCAAGGCAGCCTGAGACGATGCAGGACCTGCTTCTCAGCTATTATGGCGACGACCTGACCGGCTCGACCGATGTCATGGAGGCGCTCGAGCTCGGTGGCGTGCCGACCGTGCTGTTCATGCGCCAGCCGGACGCGGCCCTGCTGTCCCGGTTTGGCCATTGCCGGGCGATAGGGCTGGCCGGCACCAGCCGCAGTGAGACGCCGCAATGGATGGACACGCATCTGCGCGATGCCTTCGCCTGGCTGAAGACGCTTAACGCCGAGATTTGCCACTACAAGGTCTGCTCGACCTTCGATTCCAGCCCGACGATCGGCAGCATCGGCCGAGCCATCGAGGTCGGCCGCTCGGTGTTCGCGCAGGATAGCGTGCCGCTGCTGGTCGGCGCGCCGCAGCTCAAGCGCTATACCGCTTTCGGCCATCTGTTCGCGGCCTATCGCGACCAATATTTCCGCATTGATCGCCACCCGGTGATGAGCCGTCACCCGACGACGCCAATGGATGAGTCCGATCTGCTGATCCATCTGTCGCGGCAGACGGCGCTGAGCTCCGGGCTGGTCGATCTTGCGACGCTGCAGTCGGCATCGCGGTCGGCGGCGTTCGATCGCCTGACCGGAAACGGCACCGCCATCGTGCTTGTCGATGTCGACAGTCTGGAGACGCAGGTTTTGGCCGGCAAGGAACTGTGGCGCGTTCGCAAGCCCGGCGGTTCTTTTGTCGTCGGCTCGTCCGGTGTCGAATATGCGCTGCTGGCCGAATGGACGTCGAATGGCGTCGTCAGCGCTGGGCCAGGCTTCACACCGCCGGGCGCTGCCGAGCGGATAGCCGTCGTGTCGGGCAGTTGCTCGCCGACCACCGAACGACAGATCCGGCATGCCCTGACCGACGGTTTCGACGGCATCGAGGTCGATCCGGTCGAACTGGTTTCGGAGGCCTCGCAGCAGGCGATCACGCGCGCAACGGCAAGCGGCCGTGCCAGTCTGC
>NZ_RZPI01000055.1:0-14712 GCF_003998715.1 Mesorhizobium sp. M7A.F.Ca.CA.002.15.2.1 | reverse complement strand
AGCATTCACTGCCAACAGCCTTGCAACTGGTGACGGTTGCAAGGCTGTTGGCAGTGAATGCTAATTGTCCGGCGACAGCCCCGCCTTAGCGCCAGCGCCGCCGAGCAATCCAGCCCATCTCCCAGACAATAAACTGCGGATGCGCATCGTGGGTGCTTGCGAGCGGATTGTATTCGGGCCGGAACTCCGCCTCTTGGAACCGAGCTCTCCCGAATCCAATTTTCTCCACCACACCGTTGGGTCGTTGCGATGCGCCGATCCCGATCGGATCGGCTATGCCTGCTCCGCGCTCGCAGGAAGACCTTCCGCCTCGATCTTGGCGGCGCGATCTCGGCGATAAGTTGGATGGGAGGCAAGATACGCCGCCACGTCAACAGCCGGTAACGCGACATCGCAAATCGGCCCTGACGGTAGCCGATCGACTCCAATCGCCGGACCGCAACTCGCGCAGCGGCATTCGCGGTTTGGCCAGGAGAAATGCTCGCTGACTCACAGCGTGGCCGGCCGCATTCTGAGTGCCCTGTCATGCAGCCTGCGCCGACGGGAGCTCGGCACGCGAATGGCGTGGTTGGCGGCCAAGCCCTGAGGTCAACAAGGACTTACAGAAAGCGGGGGTGAGTTTGCCGCGATGAATTATGACCTTCTCGCGACCGGACCTAGCATCGGCTTCCTCTCGCTCTCGATTGTAGCCGCGCTGTTCGTTGGATTTAACGTGGCAAGCGGTGAATTCGGAATCAGCCAGCCCTTCCAAGTTTCTGGCCATGACGGGGCGACTCGTGTGGATGTGCACCCACATCGGGCTCGGCATCGCACCATTGACCAGCATCTTGGGCTGCAGCTTCATCTCAAACAGCTTTCCTGGCTCGCCACGCAGCGCGACCGGTGCCTCCGGCGGCATCAATTCGTCGGCATTGCACAAATGTTCCAGGTATTTTTGCGCCGGAAATGCGTAGGTCTTCATGCAATCAGTCGTAATGCCGGCTTTTCCTTCATTCAATGCGTTGGCCTGTCCCAGCACCATGTTCAGCAACCCTTTGAGCTGGTCTGTGCGTTCGTGCACTTTGGGTAGCTGGGTGGAGGTGAGTAGCAGGCGTACATTACGCCCCTGCAACCCGGCGAGACAGGTTTGCATCTCAATGGCCTGGGCTCGCAGGTACTGGGCCACATCGTCCACGACCTTACCGGCCTCCTCAGGCTTCATCTGGCGCACTTGGGAGACGACGCTTTGCTGACCGGCCAGATCGAACTGCAAAAGTTCGTCCAATCGTTTGAGCCGCTCCGTCAATACCTCCATTGACAACGCGGCGCCCCCGATTGTCGAGCCTGCCCCCGACGAACTCGCAGCCACCTCTTGCGCTCTCACCTGTGTACTCGCAACTTGATCCGAGCGCGCGAGAACCTTGGCTGCTGGCACTGTGCCGGCGTTCGCAGCGACTGGTGTTGATGGCTGCCCGGCGGCAGAAGTCCCGGCGCGAGCTGCCGACTTATGCTTTGACTTCCCTTTCCTTCGCGCTGTAGTGCCTTCTGACACTGCAGCCGTACCAGCAGTGTCAGCCGGTATCGCAGCGCCTGCCCTGGCCGGCATCGCAGCGCCCGCCTGGGCCTGTGGCGCCATGATGGCTGACGGCGGAGACTGCAGGTTCAACAAGTGCATGGCATCGTGCGCAGTGATCCATGCATCGTCCACGATCCGTTCGAACAGTTTCAATGGGAGGCCGGCATCTGGGTAGGTATGGCTTAGCTTGGTATGCACCTCGTGCAACGCCAATCCAAAATCCGAAAGCCGCTCCATGATTTTTTCTACAACCGCGCAATCATGAGCGTTGAGTGTTTTGCCATCATCCATTATGCCCTTCGCCAAAGAGAGGGCGCGAAGAGCTTCTTGAGCGGCGCTTGCCATCAGCTGCACCACTCCATTTCGACCGACGAGGAGTTCCTTCAAATCTGGCTCGAACCTGCTCGCCCGCAGTTCAATCTTGGCCCGCGCAAGACCGATCCGCTCACGGACCAGCCAGATCCTGACACTCAGTACCGAGCCGGCACGCAGCCGCAGTGCGCACCGCTCGGCTTCCCGCATCACGGGCGTTCCACTGGATAGGCTAGCGGTGGCAGCGCAGGCGGATCGCTGCCGTTCGGAGCGCCATGCCTTTTTTTCCCACCACTTAATTGCCGCCGTATGGTGGTTCTCCACATTTAAAATCAACAGCTCCTGCCGGTCCGCCTGGGAGTAGGAGTAGAGTTTATCGACCATACCTGCCGCTTTCTTGGTCTTTTTGTCCAATTTCGTGATCGTCGACAGGCCAAGTTTGTCTACTTCATTCGCGGCGTCGCACACGATCTGGCAACATCTACGCACCTTGTCGTCTGGCATAATTGTCTGCGCCTCAGCCGCAGGCAGGCTAGCGCGGTACTCCAGAATTGCTGAGGCTGCATCGACGACCCCACTGATCAGCTCCACCGCCTCCTCGGGGACGTCGGTTTTCCTGGCCGCAGCCTCGCAATCAGTCAGTTGTTGAACAAGACTGTTCATTCTGAGCTGTGTCGGACTGATATCTTTATTTGACGATGAGCTGGTGCCTTCCACCTGCGCGGTTGATAGTTGGCTACCGACCGGCGCCATGGCTTCGCCCTCAGACATGGAGGGAGAACCGCGCCGCCTTGCGGCTGCGCCACGTGGCGCTACGGTTCCGCGTGGTGGCGCAGCGGCTCCACGTGGCGGTGTGTTCAGGATTTGATCTTCGCCAATCGAGGCGCCTGGCAGACTTTCGCGGGCATCGCCTGGACCGCGCGCAACTGGAAGGGAGGAGGGCCTCCTATCGGCGTCCCCAGAGCGCATCTGCTCCACAACGGAATCGAATGACTGTCCACCTTCTCCCGCAGCAAGACTTGATTGCGAAAGGGAACTGCTCGCCCGCCCCGCGCGGCTGGCTCCAGTTTCAGCCTGCGATTTCCGTGGTCGGCCAATGCCCTTCATATTGCGTCTCCGTAGTAGGCGAGAATGTGCTGCTATTGTGCTGGCGGCTGACGAGACCAGCGGCATCTTTCGGTTAACGTCACGGTCAGCCAGACCCGCGACGGCGTAATGTTCCCGCCAAAGTGCTTCTCAGTAGCAGGCCAAGATTGGCCCGAGCTCACAGGACTTTCGCAACGTTGCCATCGATGTCCTGAGATTATCAGCGCTTCAGTCCGCCGATTTCCAGGAACAGCGAATGAAATCAGACCAACTCGGCTAGCTCCCCTTCCTAGACACGTGCCTGACGATTTTATTGATGCGTCACTCCTCTCGTTCGCCACCGACAAAGTCACACATTTGCTTCAGAGAAGCGTGTGCGTTGCGTATCACGCGGACCATTTCGATCTATAGTTACAAAAAGTGTCGAGACGGGACCTTTGGATCCGAAGGTCAGGCACGGCCGGCCTAGATAGACCGCTTGGCTGACGATTAGCTGACGATGGGAGTTCTCACGAACAGGGCAAGAAAATCCGACCGCTTCAAGCTTTCGATATGGTGAGAAGAGGATCCGCACCGGCCTCCCAAAGCCGGCAGACCATCCCATGTTCGTACGGTCGCCGACCTTCTCGAAGCCAATGAGCTCACCGCGCCGGGCCGTGATGTGCAGGCGAGAGAATGGTGATGCAAAGACCGAGTTCCTGCTCGTTGCGTGCGCCCGTGGAGCCAGCAAGAATACGGTCATTGCGGTCATGCAGCACGTGGACCGTGTCTCCTGTTCGACACCACAGCATCGAGGATGCAAACGAGCTGCTGCGGCTGCCATTCGGTCGCGGCATGCGTGGACGGCGGGATTGGCCGAACAGCCGAGATCGTGGTCGACTGTTCGATGCGAGAGCAACATCCTGCAGAGCATACGTTTTTGCGCTGGCCGGTTTTTGTCAAAAGCCGTCAGGTTCTCGAAAGCTCCCGCCCTTAGCTTGATCGAGGCTAACCTTTAACACGTCGCCGCCAATGGCAAATGCCGGAGTACCTGATGATAGCAGCAATTGGGAGTGGAGTTGGCAACCTCGGGACTTCCTTGATCCGAAAGGGCCATGGGGATTCGAAATCCGAGCATTCTGGTGATGGCAAGCCGGCTGATGGCAATGATGGCAAGCCAGCTGGTGGGAATGATGGCAAGGCAGCTGGCGGGAACGATCGGGCGGATAACCGGACCGTTTCAAATGATCAACTTCAAGACAACTCACAGTCTGCAGCACAAAGTGAAGCCTTCCAAAGTATCCTGCGATCGTTCGCGTTCCAATTCGCGAACGATGCGATGGCTGAGGCCGATGAAGCTTTGGATGACACAGAAGATGCCTGACGCGGGAAATCCGGCGTGAGGTCATACAGGCCGTTATTGACGGCACAACTCCAACAGAAAAAGGAATGATCATGGCTGCAGTTGATAATAATAAAAAATCAGGCAATACCAATACCAGTAGCGCCGGCAATACCGATAAAACTAACAGTGGCACTCCCGGCAATACAAGCGGAGCTGATGCTACTGCTTTTCAGGCGCAAGTGCAGGAACTAACCAATGTTAGCTTGGAGGCGACGAAAAGGAGTGTCCAGTTGCGCACTCTAACGACCAATCTCCAGACCATCAAGAAGGCCGCCGACGAACGCGTTTCGTAATGTCGGAAGCGGGTTTTAGACTGCCCCCTAGCGCGTCTCCTTATTGACGCGACGTAGTCCCGAAATGAGCCGCATGGCAATTGCCATGCGGCTTCTATCCTGTTTGAGAGATGCTCTGTGGATGACGCCGTTTCCCTCCGTTTCGAAGTGCGTTCGGGGCACTATTGCGGTCTGACCGGCAAGACGGATCTTCAAAAGTGTTTAATCGGCAGCGGCTTCGATGCCGATTTGGTCTTTGTCGAGCAGGGACTGGCACCGCATCACCTTCGTGTAACTCTTCTTGGCAAGTCGATCGAACTGGAGGCGCTTGCACCCGGACTCAGTATCGAGGGCAACCGGAATATCGCCGCAGGCCAGTCCGTTGTTGTGCCCCTTCCTGTCGTCCTGCTCGTAGGCGAGATGTCCATTGCTTTGTCCGTGCAGGATGCAGAGCCGCCTGGTTCGACCGGCATACCGCGCCTACCGATCGGTGTGCTCGCCATGGTCATAATCAGCTCACTCGGGATCGGCGCGCTTTCAGGCACGATCTCCTATCTTGGCAATGCAAGTGGATCGAGCCCCAATTCACTTCGGGCTGAAGTCGCGTCCAGAACGATCAGTCACCGCGCTGACAATGAACTTACGGAGGCAGCGGCCCAAGAGCTGCAGGAGGAAGTCGATCGAGCGGGTCTTCTCGACGTCAAGATTGGGTCGGCAAAGGGTGTTGTGACCGCCGAAGGCACCGTCACGTCTGAATCGGTCATCAGTTGGCAGAAGCTTCAGCAATCGTTCGATCGTCGCACCAAGGGTACTCTAACACTGGTGAACGGAGTGCTCATCAAAGAGGAGAAGGCGCCATCCGCAATCGCGGTCGAAGCTGTGTGGCATGGGGTCCAACCATATATTGTCATCGACAGCGAGAAGTATTTTGTCGGCGCCATTTTGGCTGATGGATGGGTGGTCGAACGTATTGAGGACAGCCGTGTGCTGCTGAGCAGGAATGGCCGCATTGCTGCTCTCCAATATTGAAAGCTCGCAGGCCCCATCAAGCAGCACTCTATGGCCAGCCAAACATCCTGTCGCGCTCGGTGCTGACAAGCTGGCTGCGTTGGAAACATTTGCTGCCCAGCCATTTCGCGCCTGCTTGTGGCTCTCATGCAGGGTCACGCGCTGGCCAAGGCTGAGGCGCCTTCGGAGTTCGAAAGCCACGTTTCATGGCGTAACAGCAGAGTAAGTCTCAACCGATTGCAAAGGTGTCTCGATGGCCAACGTCCTGCGTGACTTCATCAAGCGTGCGCCGGCCAGCCCGGATTTAATGGTTGCGTTGATGCTGCTTCTGGCTGTCGCGATGATGGTCATGCCTATCCCGGTCGTGGTGGTCGACGCCCTGATAGGATTCAATATGGGGTTGGCCATACTGCTGATGATGGTTGCCCTGTATGTCAGTACTCCACTTGATTTTTCCTCTTTGCCCGGCGTTATTTTGATTTCCACTGTATTCCGTCTCGCGCTCACGGTCGCAACGACGCGACTGATCCTGGCCGAGGGGGAGGCCGGCAGCATTATTCATACTTTTGGCGATTTCGTCATTTCAGGCAATATCGTGGTGGGTTTCGTCATATTTCTGGTCGTCACCATGGTGCAATTCATGGTCCTCGCGAAGGGTGCCGAACGGGTGGCAGAAGTGGCGGCGCGTTTCACGCTGGATGCTCTGCCGGGCAAGCAAATGGCGGTCGACGCAGAGCTACGCAACGGCCACATCGATGCCAACGAATCCCGCCGGCGGCGCGCCGAATTGGAGAAGGAAAGCCAACTCTATGGCGCGATGGACGGCGCGATGAAATTTGTGAAGGGCGATTCCATCGCCGGGCTGGTGGTTATCTGCATCAACATGCTGGGTGGAATTTCGATCGGCCTGCTCTCCAAGGGCATGTCCTTCGGCGAGGTACTGCATCACTACACTCTGCTGACGATAGGCGATGCATTGATATCGCAGATTCCGGCCCTTCTGCTCTCCATTACTGCGGCGACCATCGTCACCCGTGTGACTGGGACGGCGAGGATCAACCTCGGTACAGAAATGGTCAGTCAGCTCACGGCCAGCACTCGAGCCTTGCGACTGGCGGCCGGCGTCCTGGTTGTAATGGGGTTCGTTCCTGGGTTTCCCCTCCCCGTCTTTCTGATGCTGGCCGCAGTGTTCGCTGCGGTAAGCATTGTCAAGGCTGATGTGCTGGGCGCCGGCACTGCCGATGCGAAAGGTGGAACTGCAGCGGAGCCTAAGCAAGCCGCGCCTGCGAAGGAATTCCCGATCGCATTTTTTCTAGCGCCAGATCTTATGCAGGCGGTCGATCAAGCCGAATTGCAAAAACATATTGGGCGCGTTTCGCTCCTGGTCACAGCCGATCTGGGCATTATCGTTCCTCGCATCCCTGTCTTGGTTGACGAGCAGCTGCCTGAATCGCAATTCCGAATTGATGTCGAGGGCGTGCCAGTCGAACAGGACGCCTTAGATCCAAACCAGATGGCGCTCCGAGCCGATGTAGCGCACGTCGACTCGAGCGGTGTCCCCCTTAGACGTGAGCCGAAAACGGACAGACTCCCGGTTGAACATACCCCTGCAAAGGCCCTTACGGGCGCCGGCACGGAGCATAGGGCTCCCGGCGAACTCCTCGCCTTGCGCGTCCATGCAGCGTTGACCCGCTACGCACCGCGATTGGTGGGCATCCAAGAGACCCGACATTTCCTGGGCCGAATGGAGCAGGAATATTCTGAGCTTGTGAAAGAGGTGCTACGCACGACGCCGATTCCTCGGATTGCCGATGTTCTGCGCCGCCTCCTGGAGGAAGGTATCCCAATCCGCCACACCCGTCTCGTGTTGGAGGCATTGGCCGAATGGAGCGAGCGTGAGCAGAACGTTGCCCTGCTGACGGAATATGTCCGTTCTGGTTTGAAGCGACAGATCTGCCACCGCCATGCCAACACGGAGGGCATCGTGTCCGCCCTGGTCGTCGAGCGCGAGAGCGAGGATGTGATGCGTGGCGCGGTTCGAGATTCGGATGCAGGCCCCTATCTCGCACTGGAGGATCGGCAAAGCGAAGCGATGCTATCACAGATACGTCAGGTCCTTTCGAACGCAGAACCGGGTCAAACCCGCCCTATTCTGTTGACGTCGATGGATGTCCGACGTTTCGTCCGCGGCTTTCTGACGCGAAACGGGGTTGATCTCGCCGTGCTGTCTTATCAAGACCTCGCCTCCGACTTTACAATTCGCCCCGCAGGATCCGTCACACTCCCGCACGGATCGAACAGCGGATTGTTAGAGTAGTCCCACCTTTCCTAACTGAACGCCACGCGCCTCCCCGATAACTGAGAGATAACATGAATAGTAATACAGTTTCTCCATCGCCTATGTTTCTGCGCCGGAACTCACTTCTTTTTGCCGTACTCGCCATTCTGCCTTTGGGCGGTTGCGCCAGCTGGCAAAAGCCGGCTCTTTCCGTGCAGGAGACATCTTCCCCCGAGTTGCTCAGCGCCGATCAAATCGATCCGGCTATGCGCGAACGCATTTTGCGCGAAGTTGGTCAGGATGTTCAAGAGCGGGCTTTGCGGGATGAGGTGAAGCAGCACCCGGACAATGTTGATGCGGCGATACGACTTACAAATGCCTTGGTGGGCCAGAAGCGCCCGCACGAAGCGGTTGAGGTGCTCGACAGCGTCTTGGTTGCAGCCCCAGGAAACGTACGTGCATTGAATGCGAAGGGCGTGATTTTGGACATTGAGGGGCGGCATGACGCGGCACAGGCCCTGTATCGGCGAGCTCTCGAAAACGAGCCAGGCAATCAGATGGTGCAGCATAACTTCAATCTGTCGCTTGCCTTTAACGGCAAGTCCGAACAACCAAGGTTAGCACGATCGCAATAGGTGGGCACAGTGCATGCGCAGCCTGTTCCCCGGCTCGAACACGCGCTCGGCTCCCATCATAGATGGCCCCCTGAAGAGAGCCATATCTATGCAAAACAGTTGCTCCAGATCTGGCCGGCAGAGATCGGCAGGAGAGCCGGATGACATCACGCGGCCACCCGCAAGGCCACCCGCCTCGCTTCGTTGCCAGAGCGCCCTCTCCCTCGCCGGTCACCGTCTCGCAATGCGGCGACCTGGCTTAAGGCGGTCGACCGAGCGCCCGATGCAGTAGCCATGAATACGTAACGCAGCGATGGACCCGCCGGATCGTGTCGCGCTTGTGCTGGCCGTCCCTGCCATTACAGCACGGTGATTGTAGCTGGATCATATTCTAGAGGCATCGATGGTGTGGATGCCTTCGATCCAAACAATCGATTTGTTGAATTCGTCCGCCTGAGGAAATTAGCTGCGGCGATCCGACTTCCGACGCCTGCAGGCGCAAAACCAACAGCGTGAGCGCTGCGGGTCCGGAGGCAGGCTGCAAAGTGCAATCACCAGCGCTGATAAGCGGCAAGTGAAGAATGTATCGCTCGGGCAACTCCTGTGTTGTGCACGGTTGCCCCGCGAGGTGAACTGTAGCAGCTTGGCAGCTCAGCGTTCACGAAAGGAGAAAAGATTTGGGGCCAAGCAAAGACCGGCTTTTTTGATTGTCTTGCTGTATCGCTATGGTGGGGCGGGCGCGACCGCTCCCATAATTCAATACGCTGCCTTTAGCGATGGACGATGACGGGATGCGTCGCCGAGACTTCAATGGTGGAGGAGCAGCGCACCCGTCGATCCATTTGCTTTCAGCGGCAACCGCCACTATGAAGCGACACTTCGCCCAACTGTGTTTCAAGCTGCCCGGAGAAGTTTATGACAGAAGAACCCCACAAGACCGACATCCTCATCGAGCTCACTGCCGATGTTGTATCAGCCTACGTCTCCAACAACCCCGTCCCGGCGGGGGAGCTTCCTGCCCTGATCGCCCAAGTGCACGGGGCTCTAAACGGCACGGCTGGACTCATACCGGCAGAAGAGCCTGTGCCTGTAAAAAAACCTGCTGTCCCGATCAAAAAGTCGATCGAACCGGACTACATCATTAGCCTTGAAGACGGCAAGAAATTCAAATCGCTAAAGCGCCATCTGGCGACGCACTATGGTCTGACCCCAGACGAATATCGCGCCAAATGGGGTCTGCCGTCGGATTATCCCATGGTGGCGCCGAATTACGCCGCTGCGCGCTCCGCCTTGGCCAAGACCATGGGACTCGGCCGCAAACCGAAAGAGCCGGAAGCCCCAGCCACGGCGCCGGCGAAACGGACCCGCAAGAAGGTCGCAGCCTAAATCCGTATCAACAGTCGTTCGGACGCGCAGCAGCCGTTGGCCCAATCTGCGCGGAATCAAAGGGCGGGGATGAGCCCCGCCTTTCCCGTCCAAGAGCCTCATTTCCAGAGTAATTCATGATGGCTCCAGCAATCCCTGCCGCGGCATTAACTTGCATGCTCCGGCCCGGGTTTCGAGCCGTCAATGCGTTCCGGCGATGACGAACCTTGCCAAGGCTTTCCCGGACCGTTAGCCAGCCTTGCTGAGGCTGCCTGCAGAGGACTTTCCCGTGCGGCGATCCTGTTCCACCTCGTAGTTGATCTTCTGGCCCTCATTAAGGGTCGACAGGCCCGCTCGTTCAACAGCGGAAATGTGGACAAAGACATCCTGACCGCCGTTGTCAGGCTGAATAAAACCAAAACCCTTCGTGCTGTTGAACCACTTCACCGTTCCAGTCGCCATATCCATTCCTTTGTAATAAGTCGCAACTTAGGCAGGCCATTCACGCCAGCCTGATTTGTACACGAGACTTTAGGCGCATCAAAATCGGAAAATTGCAAGGCCCACTCGATCGCCTGATCTCCAGCAGCAACTGCAACATATGCGAGGCGCGTGCCAGACGAGGCGTATGCCAGACGTTTCGTCGTGCGCTGTCGCTCGAACGTTGACAGAAACAATGACACACCTTGCAAACTCGGCACATCTTGTGGACGTGCTCGGGTCGCTTCTCGACTGCGATACCCGCTCCTGACCGGGTATCGTCGGCCAAAATGAGAGTTTTTGTCATGTGCCGCCAGACCGAAAGATCAGGCGCGCAGCGACCTGCACATTCAAACCGGAACCCGCGAACCTCGATTAGCTTCTGCCTGCTCCGAAGGGCGGTAGCCTGCTCTGAGGCGGGCCACTGTCGGGTTGAAAACCAACTGTCGGGTTCGGAACCCCAGATTGTCGGCAAGGTACGCGCCGCCCACTGGTTGGCCAAAGGGGCACTGGCTCCTGATCCTGCCGCCATGCTCGCCCGATCTCAACCCGATCAAGACAGGTCTGCTCAAAACTCAAGGCGCGGCTGCGGAAGAAGGCGGCCAAAACTTTCGACGCTCTCTGCGGAACTCTCGGCGATATCTGCCAGCTGTAGGAGCCAAATCAAAAACCATTAATTGCGACAGGTGATTTTATGACATTCATTGCGAAGAGGCCAGAATGAACAGCGGAAGAGAGTAGCAGCTCTCTGGTCGCGGCGAGGTGGATCGTCGACACGATCGGCACCTGGCCCGTGCGGGGATCGCACCGCAGCCAGCACCAGAGCCAGACCTTGACCGCTTGCCTTGCTCAGGCGCCACAACAACGAGTGGCTGGAAGCAGATCCACGTGAACTCAGCGATATCGATCAGACGATGCTTACCCTCATGAAAGCCGATCCCGACGCTGTCCAGCGCCGCGAAATCCTGACCAGCATATGGCGCATCGGATGCCACCGCCTGCACACTCACCATCGACATGCCGGAACTCGGAACCAAAGGCCGCAAGCCTCGCCGGCCTCGGCAAAATGGAGCGGCCGCGCCTTCATCCGGGGCGGCCGGGCCAATGTTCGCCAGGCCCTCTACATGCCCGGCCCTTCGCCCTGCGCTTCAACCCCGACCTCAAGGCAAAATACCAGGCGCTAAAGGCGGCAGGCAAACCCGCAAAGGTCATCATCTTGTTGCGAAAGCTCCTCATCCTAGCAAACGCTCTCCTCAAGGCGCAGCGAAAATGGCCCCTAAAACCCTTGACCGAAACGGATACCTTAGCCTTTCAGGTGAGGCGGGCCGAGATAGACCAACCGCGGGTTTAACTTCGCGAGTTTAAGCTGATTATGCCGATGCAACTCTAGCGCCTGCGCGACCGTTTTAGCTTCCATCAACAAGGCGGCAGGCTGGGAGGAAGTACCCTCCCCTGCCGCGAACAAGCTTTGGACAAAGCCCCACCTTGTCCGTAATGTGATCGGGAGGCCGGGGCGCGGCGGTGCTCAGCGGATGTGACGCGCGAGATCTGCGACCCTACCCATCAGCACTTCCATCGGTCCTCGCTGGAAGATGCGCAGCCAAAGCACCGCAAAAGTGCTGATAACCACAACGAAGCCAAAGAGCGTGGACAGGCTCTCGTCTTTGAAAATGTTTATCTTCATAAGATAGGCTATTCCCGCAATGTGCAGCACATAGGCCGTCAAAGACATCGAGCCGACTGCGATTATTGGCCAGACCAGCTTTCGCAGACGCGGGAGCGCATCCACAGCGAGCATGCAAGCCGCCAAGATGATCATTGCGCAACCGGTGCTGCCCACGATCGAAAGCGTCGTTTCGCTATGAGGTGCGGCTATCCATGACGACTTGACTATAAATGACGACTTGGAAGGCTCAAAAGCGCCGTCAACGTCAGACCACCACAAGGAGGTTTCAGTCAAAGCGCGGGAACTCAGCGCGAGCAAGGATCCCCCATGGCCCAACACGGCCAGCGCGACCCCCGCCAGACCAAGGCGCCAATGCGCTGCTAGCGTATTAAGATTAAGGCGCGCGATGGCCATGCCAGCGATGAGGAAAGGAACCCAGGTCACCGCGGGATAGTAGCCGTTGACCATGAGGTTGAAGACCGGGTCGAGGAGGTTGGGGGCAACCGACAGAAGGGAGGAACGGACTTGCGGGAGAACTAATGCCGTAGCGGCAGCGATCAAGCCCAGCTGATATGCGCTGAGCCGATGGAGCGGCAATACCAACAAGAAGCAAATTCCGTAGTATTCTAGGATGACTTCGACCTGGGTACCGAGGCAGCCCAGGATTGAGCCAAGCGCGAGCAAAACAAGGGCACGAATTGCGACTCTGGCGATGGCCTGTCTACCGGCTATCCCCGACTTCGGCGCCTTGCGACCTGTAATCAGGAGGATTGAAAAACCGGCCAATACGGCAAACAGGGCCGACGGCCGCCCATGGGTTAGTTCCATCAGAAACCCGACTAGTCCTCCTTCGCCGGGGTCGGGACCGAGATGGGCGGCATACATCCCGAAGACAGCCAGGCCCCGAGCGAGGTCGATGCCGACCAGCCGATCTACTACCGACCCATTCCTAGCGTCGGCAACCGGTGCCTTCATTACCATGGTAGATTCCCTTGTTGGGTGTGTGGATCGCGGGAGCCGCGATAGGAGAGCCGGTCGGCTGCTGCCGTCGCCTCGTGAAAGGGTTCAAAACATCGCGCCATCTGGCGCATCGAGCCGGCGACAGAGCTGTTCAGCCATTAGCCTGGGGTAAGAACAACAGATCGGCTCACAAAGCCTGTGTCACGGACCTGAAAAGTGGTGTCGCGGAACCGTCGTTTTTTGCATGATGGCTAAGCCGAGAGATCCACTGCACCGACGAGAGACTCAGCGACGTTAGATATCCGATCAGTACGCCGCGGCTCCGCCGGTGACGATCACCCCGGGTGTCAAGGCCAGGGCGTAAACCTGCCATAATCTGTGGTAGTGCGCCCGCGACCAATCCGTTCGACAAAGCTCGGCGCATGGTCGAGCCAATCATATTCTTCCATGTGGCTGTTGCCTGAAAAACCGAAGACGCCGTTCGCTGGTCCAGCTCCAGACCTCGGCCTGCGTCGGTCATTAGAACCGGCGCGCCTGTTTCCCAAATCAATTTGCTGATGCAGCCGCCGGGGGTCACATTGAGCAAAAGTGCCGAGTTCAGGACGGGTTTCATAGGGGCTCTTCGTTTGGCTTTGTTAACGACCCCTTTCTTGCAAGTTGTAGCTGACAGCAGCCTGAAAGCTCCCCAAATAATTCGCTGCCGCCGGTTCAGCCTATTGTCAGCTTCGACCAATAAGATGGGAGCCTTGCCCTCATACCGGAGCTCGGCAGCATGATGCGAATACTGCTCACTGAAGACGATAAGGACCTTGGAAGTGCTATGCACGATCATTTGGTGGCTGGTGGCCACGCGGTCGACTGGGCCAAGAACCTGTCCGAAGCGCGCGATTATGCAGCTGTGGTCGGCTACGACCTTATTTTGCTCGACGTTCACCTGCCGGACGGCAATGGGATCGACTATCTGCGGGAGCTGATCAAGGAACTTGAATCGGCACCGGTCATCATTCTGACAGCCTGCGATCGGATTTCGCATCGCATCGAGGGCTTCAACGCTGGAGCCGACGACTATTTGGTCAAGCCGTTCGATCTGGGGGAACTCTCAGCGCGTATCCATGCAGTGGCACGTCGCCATGGGCATTTTCCGGAGCCGCAATTTTCGGTTGGGACGCTTTCCATACAGGCAGCCGAGCGACGCCTCTTCCGCGACGGGCAGGAGGTCTACCTGACTTGACGCGGATGGGCGGTGCTCGACTACCGTCTGCCCCAGCCCTGCACGGTCGTTTCAAAAGGGAAGATCGTGGACGCGCTTTTCGGCAGACGGCGCTGATTCATACTCTAAAAGAAAATTCGGCTTCCAGTTGCCTTGGCCATGACTTTCCTTCCCGAGAGATGGGTGACAGTTCATTCCGGATAGATGGGTTACACTTTCGGCCCTTTGCAAGGAGAGCAAGGTGCCTTGGAAGGAGTGTAACGTCATGGAAGAGCGGCTGAAGTTCGTCGCCCGGCTGCTGGACGCGAGAAGATGGCGGTGCTTTGCCGGGAGTTCGATATCTCGCGCAAGACCGGCTACAAGATCCTCACGCGCTACAACGACAGCGGCCTGGAGGGCTGACGGACCGATCGCGGCGGCCCTATCGCCACGCCAATCAGCTTCCGTTTCAAATCGAGAAGCTGATTGTGCGCCTCAAGCAAGACAAGCCGACATGGGGTGCGCCGAAGATACGCGAGCGGC
>NZ_RZPI01000559.1:0-3813 GCF_003998715.1 Mesorhizobium sp. M7A.F.Ca.CA.002.15.2.1 | reverse complement strand
GCGCTATTCCGCCGATGTCATTGCCGGAAGCTGATCGAGGCTTTGTCCCAACTGGTGCCTTTTTCGACGTCCGGTGAACTGGCGGGGGCGAAATGGCCGGGATTGCGATCAAGTCTTGAACCGATTTGCGGAATGATGCACATCGCGGCTGCATGACCCGAACCATCACTGGCACTCATCCGCTCGATCACCTGGTGCTGCCAACGCAGAGCCTTGAGGTGGCGCGAGCCCGGCTCGCCGCGCTTGGCTTCGTCGTGGCCCCGACCGGCATCCATCCCTTCGGAACGGAAAACTGCTGTGTTTTCCTGGCCGACGGCACGTATCTCGAACCGCTGGCGGTCGGCGACGAGCAGGTGGCGGCAAAGGCTATCGCGGACGGCAATGTCTTCGTCACGCGTGATCGCGCCTATCGCGACAGCAACGGCGACGAGGGGTTTTCCGCCATTGTTCTAGGTACGGGCAATGCCGATGCCGACCATGCACGCTATGTCGATGCCGGCATCTCGGCGGGAGACATGCTGGGTTTTTCGCGCGCTTTCACCGACCCGGCCGGCAAGAGCGACATCGCATCGTTCAAGCTCGCTTTCGCGGCCGGAGCCAAAGCCACGGACGCCTTCCTGTTTGCCTGCGAGCGGGTCAACGCGCCTGATGTCGACCGCGCGGCTTTGCAGGCCCACGCCAACGGCGCGACCGGAATTGTCGAGATCTTGGCGGTCAGCGATGCGCCTGGAAAGCAGCATGAGTTGATTTCTATCTCGGTGGATAATCCGGCCGCCGAAAGGCAGGGCGGCATGTTTTCCCTGCCGAATGCAGATTTGAGCGTGCTTGACCGCGCGGCTTTCACCGCGCGCTTTGGCCTGCCGGCCGGCGCGCCGACAGATCTACGCTTCGCAGCGGTGGTCTTTTCGGTTCGGAACGCCAATGTGACATCGAGGCTGCTTGCGGCCAATTCCATCCAACACGATATAGCGGGCAATGATATTGTCGTGCAGCCTGCACCCGGACAGGGCGCGGCTTTCATCTTCCGGGAGACCAAATGAACAAGCCCGTCGCGCCCAATTCAGCGGTAATTGTCGGCAATGTCGTCTTCGACAACAAGGCGGCTCTGTCGCTGATCGCCGGCCCGTGCCAGTTCGAGTCGCGTCAGCACGCTTTCGACATGGCCGGCGCGCTGAAGGAACTGACCGGCAGGCTCGGAATAGGCCTCGTCTACAAGACCAGCTACGACAAGGCCAACCGCACCTCGCTGTCGGCGACGCGCGGCGCCGGCATGGACGCGGCACTTCCCGTCTTCGACGAACTGCGCAAGGAATTTTCGCTCCCGGTGCTGACCGATGTCCACACCGAGGAGCAGTGCGCCATCGTGGCGCCGCATGTCGATGTCCTGCAGATTCCGGCTTTCCTGTCGCGCCAGACCGACATGCTGGTCGCCGCGGCGAAAACCGGCAAGGTCATCAACGTGAAGAAGGGACAGTTCCTTGCCCCCTGGGACATGAAGAACGTCGTCGCCAAGATCACCGGATCCGGCAATGCCAATGTGCTGACCACCGAGCGCGGTGCTTCTTTCGGCTACAACACGCTGGTCTCCGACATGCGCGCTTTGCCTGTCA
This sequence comes from Mesorhizobium sp. M7A.F.Ca.CA.002.15.2.1, assembly GCF_003998715.1. NCBI lineage: Bacteria > Pseudomonadati > Pseudomonadota > Alphaproteobacteria > Hyphomicrobiales > Phyllobacteriaceae > Mesorhizobium > Mesorhizobium sp. M7A.F.Ca.CA.002.15.2.1. Next base: position 2,203 of record NZ_RZPI01000559.1, on the reverse strand, counting down.
TGGCAGAGATCGGCGCGCCGGTGATCTTCGATGCGACCCATTCGGTGCAGCAGCCGGGCGGGCAGGGCGGTTCCTCGGGCGGTGAACGTCGTTTTGTCGAGACGCTGGCGCGCGCGGCCGTCGCTGTCGGCGTTGCCGGCGTCTTCATCGAGACCCATCAGGATCCTGGCAACTCGACCTCTTCCGACGGCCCCAACATGCTGCCGTTGAAGGACATGCCCGCTCTACTCGAGCGGCTGATGGCATTCGACCGCATCGCCAAGGGTCTCTAGGCCGGACAATATCCTCTGTCGACCGCCGATGCTTGTGGACGGCGCAAGCCGCCTGTACGCTCTACCGGCAAATGAGCGTTTTGGCAGGAGGAAGCCATGTCTGTCGCCCGCGTCACCGAAATCACATCGTCGTCGAAGAAGAGCTTTCAGGACGCCATCGAACAGGGAATTGCGCGCGCATCCAAAACGCTGAAGAACGTCGAGGGCGCCTGGATCCAGGACCAGAAGATCGTCGTCCAGGACGGCAAGATCGTTGCTTATCGCGTCAACATGAAGGTTACCTTCATCCTCGCGGAGTGATCGGTCGACGCCGAAAAAGTCGGGAACCTTCGCCCGCGCCCCTCATTGTCCAATTATGGTTCGAAACCACAATGAGGAGCACAATCATGGCAACCCAGACTGGCCACACCCAAGCCATTGCCGCTTCGCGGGTCATCGGCACATCGGTCTACAACACCGAAGGCACAAGCATCGGCAGCATAGAGGATGTGATGCTCGACAAGATGACGAACGGGATCATGTTCGCGGTCATCGGTTTTGGCGGCTTCCTTGGCATCGGCGAGAAATATCACGCCATTCCCTGGGCAAGCCTCGACTATGATGAGGACAAGGGCGGTTATGTCGTGCCGTTTTCCAAGGAACAACTCATGGCGGCACCGGCCTATTCGATCAACGAACTGACCGGTGCCGATGGCGAGGCGGCGCGCGACGAATCCTACAATTATTACAAGGTCACGCCTTACTGGCATTAACAACAACGACAAAGCGGCCCCGTCGAGAGAGACGGGGCCGCTTTGGATTCCGGCTTATTCGCTGACGTGTAAGGGGGCCATCGCCTTCGGCGGCGACTGCTGATTGTCGCATGACGTCAGGAATGCCGCCGCGATCAGAAACAGACTCACGATACCGCTCAACTGAGACATGGCGAAACTCCTCCTGTTTCGCCCCGCGCGCTGCACCTTAACCGGAAGTCAGCCGACCGTACATGACTTATGATGACAGCGATTTGCGCTTCGTGAATCGTTCGGACGCTGTTGCCGCGGCAACAATTGCCAGCGGGCCGATTGCCTTTTGCAGCACTTTGGCTAAGACGTGCGGCATTCTTCAGATCAATCGAGGACATCGCAAATGACCGCCATCGTCGACATTGTCGGGCGTGAAATCCTGGACAGCCGTGGAAATCCGACCGTCGAGGTCGATGTCATTCTCGAAGACGGCTCGATGGGCCGCGCGGCGGTGCCGTCGGGTGCTTCGACCGGTGCCCACGAGGCCGTCGAACTGCGCGACGGCGGCGCCCGCTATCTCGGCAAAGGCGTGCTCAAAGCCGTCGAGGCGGTGAACGGCGAGCTGTTCGAGGCCATCGGCGGCATGGAAGCCGAAAACCAGATTCATATCGACCAGACCATGATCGAGCTCGACGGCACGCCCAACAAGAGCCGGCTTGGCGCCAACGCCATTCTCGGCGTTTCGCTGGCGGTGGCCAAGGCGGCCGCTGATGCCGCCGGCCTGCCGCTCTACCGTTATGTCGGAGGCACCAAGGCGCATCTCCTGCCGGTACCGATGATGAACATCATCAATGGCGGCGCGCATGCCGACAACCCGATCGATTTCCAGGAATTCATGATCCTGCCGATCGGCGCGCCGACGCTGCGCGAAGGTGTCCGCTGGGGTTCGGAAATCTTCCATACGCTGCGCAAGAAACTGAAGGATGCCGGCCACAACACCAATGTCGGCGACGAGGGCGGCTTTGCCCCGAACCTGAAAAGCGCTCCGGTGGCGCTCGATTTCATCATGGAATCGATCGAGCAGGCCGGCTTCAAGCCGGGCGACGAGATCGCGCTCGGCCTCGATTGCGCCGCGACCGAGTTCTTCAAGGACGGCAACTACGTCTATGAAGGCGAGAAAAAGACGCGCGATCCCAAGGCCCAGGC
>NZ_RZPI01000558.1:0-3815 GCF_003998715.1 Mesorhizobium sp. M7A.F.Ca.CA.002.15.2.1 | reverse complement strand
ACATCGTGCCGATCCATCTCAGGCACGGCGAAGAGATCCAGGTGCGCGAGCACCAGTTTCTCGCCGCCACCGGCAATGTCGACTACACCTTCGAACGGGTGCGCGGCCTGGCGACGATGCTGTTCGGCCAGAGCGGCTTTTTCATCGACCGCTTTCGCGGTGATTCCGGCGATGGCATCGTCTGGCTGCACGGCTATGGCAACGTCTTCGAAAAGACGCTCGCCGCCGGCGAAACCATCGACATCGAACCAGGCGGCTGGCTGTTCAAGGATGCCTCGGTCAGGATGGAGACCAAGATCGATCGCCTGTCGAGCGGCTTCTTCGGCGCCAACATGAATTTCATCGTCAACCGATTCACCGGACCGGGCCGTGTCGGCATCCAGTCGATGTATCTGCATATGCCGACGGAGGAATAGTTCGGCGAAGGCCACTGGCGGGCAGCAATGGCGGCCGCGACCCGGCCATGCGTCATCGCGGCGTTTGCCGTGCCGGCTCACCACGGATATGCAAGGGCCATGACCAAATTGTTCCGCACTGCGGCGCTGGCGCTGCTCGCCATCATCATTTTCGCGACCTTGTCGCCGATCCAGATGCGGCCGCATCTCGCTGAAGCAAATGTCGAGCGTGCCTTGGCTTATGTCCTGCTAGGCTTCGCCCTCGCGGTCGGCTTCCCCAACCGACTGTATCAAGTGGTGATCTTTGTGGCTGTGATCGCCGGCATGCTGGAACTGCTTCAGCTCATTGATCCCGGTCGCCATGCACGCCTCATCGATGCATTGGTGAAAGCCTTTGCCGGGGTGGTTGGGATCGTCGCGGGACACCTGATCGTCAGGGCCGGCCGGCAAAAGAGCGAGAGCTAGGCGCGGCAGCAATCCGCCGCGGAGGATCGAGCCTTCGCTAGGCAGCGGGAACCCCCACATTGTCGATTAGCCTGGTTTTGCCGAGCCATGCCGCTGCGAGAAGACGCCCTTCGCGGTTTCGACGCCATGGCGCAAGCGTCAGGCTTTCGCGTGCCTCGACATAGTCGACCTTCTGGAAACCGGCGGCGATGAGGTCGCGGCTGGCCTCTTCGGTTGCGTCGGTTTGGTGGGCGCCTGCCGCCAGGGCCGCAGCCGTTTTGCGCAATATCACGTTGAGTTGGCGGCCGACCTTCAGTTCGGCCTCATCGAGATAGGCGTTGCGTGACGACATGGCGAGACCATGCGCGTCGCGTATCGTCGGGGCGCCGACGATCTCGACGGGCAGGTCGAGATCGCCGCAGAGCTGTCTCACCACGCAAAGCTGCTGGTAGTCCTTCTCGCCGAAGACCGCAAAGTCGGGCGTTGCCTGCAGGAGGAGCTTTGCCACGACGGTGGCGACGCCTTCGAAAAAGGTCGGCCGAAAGTCCGATTCGAGCCCGGCGGAGGGGCCGCCGACCGAGATTTTCGTGGCGAAGCCGGCGGGATACATCTCGCCAACCGTCGGTGTGAAAGCAAGGTCGGCCTTTGCCGCGCCGAGCCGGTCGAGATCGCGGGCGAGTTGGCGCGGGTACTTGTCGAGGTCTTCGCTCGGCGCGAACTGTGTCGGGTTGACGAAGATCGACACGACGCAGCGCTCGGCTTTTTCGAGTGCGATCCTGACCAGCGAGATGTGCCCGTCGTGCAAAGCGCCCATGGTCGGCACCATGGCGACACGAAGGCCGTCACGGCGCCAGTCATGGATTTGCGTGCGAAGTGCGGCAACGCTATCGACGACGACGGGTTGGCTCATGCGTCATCCCTGCTGTTTGTCGCCGAAAAGACATGGCCGGGGCCCGGGAATGTCCGGTTTCGCACTTCTGCTGCATAGCTCTTTGCGGCATGCGAGATCGCGTTGCGCAGGTCGGCGTATTCCTTGACGAATTTCGGCACGCGATCGACGGTCAGCCCGACCATGTCGTCGGTGACCAGGATCTGGCCGTCGCAGTCGCCGCTGGCGCCGATGCCGATGGTTGGGATGGCGAGGCGGCGGCTGATATCGGCGGCGACCCTCTCGACCGTGCCTTCGATGACCACCGAGAAAGCCCCGGCGTTCTCGACGGCGAGCGCATCGCGAAGCAAAGCCGCAACAGCCTCCTCGGTGCGGCCTTTGATCTTGTAGCCGCCGTCCTTCTCGACCGATTGCGGCTGCAGGCCGATATGCCCCATGACCGGAATGCCGGCGGCGACGATGGCCGCGATCTGGCTAACCATGTCGACGCCGCCTTCGAGCTTTACCGCCTGGCAGCCGGTTTCGTCGACGACCCGCCGCGCCGAGGCGACGGCAAGTGCTGCCGTGACCTCATAGCTGCCAGCCGGCAGGTCGACGACGACGCAGGCACTGGCCGAGCCGCGCATCACGGCTTGCCCATGTGCGATCATCATCTCCAGCGAGGCACCCAGTGTCGTCTTGTGGCCGTGGAGGACCATGGCGACACTGTCACCGACCAGAAGCAGATCGACATGGTGATCAAGCAGACGGGCGATGGGATAGGTATAGGCGGTCAGGCAAACGATCGGCGCGCCGCCCTTGCGGTGGCGAATCGCCTCGGCGCTGATGCGCATGTCGGTGGTCGGCAATTCCGTGGCCAATCGTCACCTCCTTTGGCCTCAAGCCGGGCTGGATACAAGCATGGGCGCGCAGAGCTTTAGAAACACCGCAAAGGCTTGGCAAGCGTGCATGCAGCCACCGGCAGGATCACAGGCTTGTGTCGGGTTTCAGGAAAGCCATTTGCGCACACGCCGTGGCAAAAGCCTTGCCTTCGGCAAGGCCTGACGCCATAAGCAGGAAACGGGCGCTGCCGGCGCGAGGGTTTTGAGATGAAGACTTTCCTTACGCAGTTTTTCACCTGGTGGAACAGCCAGACGATAGGAACCCGCCTGCACACGTGGCGGTATGGCAAGAAGGTCGGCCAGGACGAGACCGGCAATTTTTACTACGAAGGCGGCATCGATTCGGAAGGCCGCACGCGCCGCTGGGTCATCTACCGCAATTATTCGGAAGCTTCGGCGATACCGCCCGGCTGGCACGGCTGGATGCACCACCGTGTCGACGTCGCGCCGTCCAGCGAGGACTACAAGCCACGCGACTGGCAGAAGCCGCATCAGCCCAATCTGACCGGCAGCCCGGCGGCCTATCGTCCGAAGGGCTCGGTGCTCACCAATCAGCATCGCCCGCAGGTCACCGGCGACTACGATGCCTGGACACCCGGGTCGTAGCGACAGGGTGCAAGCCGGTCCTTTATCGCCACAATTGGTGTTTAGCTGCTTGCTGATCAGAAAACGGCGACTAGCCTTGGCGATCGACAGAATCACCCGGGCGCGAACCACCGGTATCTTTGCATGAGCTTTTCTTACTCAATATCGGCCAGTCTGGCGCTAGCCGCCGGTCTTGCCGTCAGCACCGTGGCCTTCGCCGCTTCGCCTGAGCCCGCGGCACCCGCGCCGGCGCCGCCCGCGGGAGCGGACCGGGTTACCAATGCCGTTGCCGAGTTTGCCGGTATCGACAAGATCACCGGCCGGATCATCACCTTCGATGTCTATATCGACGAGACGGTGCAGTTCGGCGCTTTGCAGGTGACGCCGCGCGTCTGCTATTCGCGGCCGCAGGCGGAGGCGCCGAAGACCGATTCCTTCGTCGAGGTCGACGAGATCACGCTCGACCGCAAGATCCGCCGCATCTTCACCGGCTGGATGTTTGCCGAAAGCCCCGGCCTCAACGCCGTCGAGCATGCCGTCTACGACGTCTGGCTGAAGGCCTGCAAGCAGAAGTCGGATGTGCCGGCGCCCGACGGAGCCAAGGCTGACGCAACCAAAGCG
>NZ_RZPI01000557.1:0-3840 GCF_003998715.1 Mesorhizobium sp. M7A.F.Ca.CA.002.15.2.1 | reverse complement strand
GGCCTATGTCTTGGGAGAACGGGGGGTTGGGGAAATCAGACTGAAGTTGACCGGTTTCGCGTGCTGATCGCAAGGGCCAGGCGCCGGAAAAACAGTAAAGCCAGCCAACGGGCAAAGCCCAGGCCGACGACTGAAGCTTACGTTTTTCCTCAGCTTCACGACATTTTCTGTCGCGAATGCCCCAAGTTTTTTGCAAATCGGTCTTGTGTGCGTCCGGGATTTCTGCCATAAAAATTTAGGACAGTAGTGCTGTCTTATTTTGTCGCACAAAACGAGCTGGATTGGCGTATCATTTGGGCCTCTCCGGCTGTTGCCGCGAGCGACAGGTGGACAGCCAGACTCTGGCCTGTACGATTACCAGATGCGATCCATGCGGAAAGCCGCCTGGTTCGACAGGATTTCGCAAGACGTGCCACAAGGATCAGGGTGAGCCAAGCGCTTGCCGAGGCAAACCAGCGCCTGAATGGCTGGGAAGGAGGACAGGAGATGACGGACATGACGCACTCTGCGACGAACGGCCAGGCCGCGCAGACGAAAGCGGCAACCGTCAAAACCACCTTGCGATCCAATATTGGCCGAAGCGCCAACGGATTTTCCGCCCAGGGCCTCTACGATCCACGCAACGAGCATGACGCCTGCGGCGTCGGTTTCATCGTCAACATGAAGGGCGTGAAGTCGCATCAGATCGTCGAGGACGGGCTTGCTGTGCTCGAAAACCTGACGCATCGCGGCGCCGTCGGCGCCGATCCGCTGGTCGGCGATGGCGCCGGCGTGCTGGTGCAGCTTCCCGACCAGTTCTTCCGTGACGAGATGGCAGCCCAGGGCATCGAGCTGCCGCCGGCGGGCCAGTACGGCGTCGGACACTGGTTCATGCCGCAGGACGCGGCCCTTCGCGCCCATATCGAGGACATCATTGCCGAATCGGCGCAATCCGAGGGACTTCCGCTCATCGGTTTCCGTGACGTGCCCGTCGACAATTCGTCGCTGTCGAAGGCGCCCGACATCGTGGCATCCGAGCCGTTCCATCGGCAGATCTTCATCGGCCGCACGCCAGACATTACCGATGACGAGGAATACGAGGCCAGGCTCTATCTGCTGCGCAAGGTCATCTCGGGCCGCATCTATGCCGAGAACGACAACAAGGACATCGGCGCCTATTGCGTGTCGCTGTCGGCGCGCACCATCGTCTACAAGGGCATGTTCCTGGCTTATCAGGTCGGGGCCTACTACAAGGACCTCAAGGACCCGCGCTTCGAAACCGCGCTGATCCTCGTCCACCAGCGCTTCTCGACCAACACGTTCCCGTCATGGAAGCTGGCGCATCCCTACCGCATGGTCGCCCACAATGGCGAGATCAACACCGTGCGCGGCAACAACAACTGGATGGCTGCGCGCCAGGCGTCGGTCGATTCCGAACTGTTCGGCAACAACATCTCGAAGCTGTGGCCGATTTCCTATGACGGCCAATCCGACACCGCCTGCTTCGACAATGCGCTCGAGTTCCTGTTCCAGGGCGGGTACAGGCTCAGCCATGCCATGATGATGCTGATTCCGGAAGCCTGGGCCGGCAACAAGCTCATGGATGCCGATCGCAAGGCCTTCTACGAATACCATGCGGCATTGATGGAGCCGTGGGACGGACCGGCGGCGGTGGTCTTCACCGATGGCCGCCAGATCGGCGCCACGCTCGACCGCAATGGCTTGCGCCCGGCACGCTACATCGTCACCGACGATGACCGCGTCATCATGGCCTCGGAAGCCGGCGTGCTGCCGGTGCCGGAGGAGAAGATCGTCAAGAAGTGGCGGCTGCAGCCCGGCCGCATGCTGCTGATCGACCTGGAGAAGGGGCGCATCGTCTCCGACGAGGAGCTCAAGTCGGAGATCGCGACCAAGCATCCCTACAAGACCTGGCTCGCCAACACGCAGCTGATCCTCGAAGATCTGAAGCCGGTCGAACCGCGCGCGTTGCGCAAGGATGTCAGCCTGCTCGATCGTCAGCAGGCATTCGGCTACAGCCAGGAGGACACCAAGCTGTTGATGTCGCCTATGGCGACGACAGGCCAGGAAGCGGTGGGCTCGATGGGCACCGACACGCCGATCTCGGCGATGTCGGACAAGTCGAAGCTGCTCTACACCTATTTCAAGCAGAACTTCGCCCAGGTCACCAACCCGCCGATCGACCCGATCCGCGAGGAGCTGGTGATGAGCCTGGTGTCCTTCATCGGGCCGCGGCCCAACATCTTCGACCTTGTCGGCAATTCGCGCCGCAAGCGGCTCGAAGTGCGCCAGCCGATCCTGACCAATGGCGATCTCGAGAAGATCCGCTCCATCGGCCACACCGAGGACCGTTTCGACACCAAGACGATCGACATCACCTATGGCTCCGCCGAAGGCGCCGCGGGCATGCAGGGCGCCATCGATCGGTTGTGCGAGCGGGCGGAGGCGGCGGTTGCCGGCGGCTACAACATCATCATCCTGTCCGACCGCCAGGTCGGGCCCGACCGCATCGCCATCCCGGCGCTGCTGGCGACGGCGGCGGTCCATCATCACCTGATCCGCAAGGGGCTGCGCACCTCGGTCGGCCTCGTCGTCGAATCCGGCGAGCCGCGCGAAGTGCATCATTTCTGCTGCCTCGCCGGCTATGGCGCCGAGGCGATCAATCCCTACCTCGCCTTCGACACGCTGCTCGACATGCACAAGCGCGGCGAACTGCCGAAGGAAGTGGACGCCTACGAAGTCGTCTCGCGCTACATCAAGTCGATCGGCAAGGGCATCCTCAAGGTGATGTCCAAGATGGGCATCTCGACCTACCAGTCCTATTGCGGCGCGCAGATTTTCGACGCCATCGGCCTGAAGACCGATTTCGTGCAGCAATACTTCACCGGCACCGCGACGCTGATCGAAGGCGTCGGCCTGGACGAGATCGCGGCCGAGACGCTCAGCCGCCACAATGACGGTTTCGGCAACGACCCCGTGCTGCGCAACAGCCTCGAGGTCGGCGGCGAATACATGTTCCGCATGCGCGGCGAGGCGCATATCTGGTCGCCAGATGCTGTCGCCACCTTGCAGCACGCCGTGCGCCAGGGATCGTGGGAAACCTTCAAGGACTATTCCGCCCAGATCGACAGCGAGACGGCCCGCGCCCAGACCATTCGCGGCCTGTTCAAGCTCAAGCTGGCCGGGGAAACCGGCCGCAAGAAGGTGGCGCTCGACGACGTCATGCCGGCGGCCGACATCGTCAAGCGGTTCTCGACCGGAGCGATGTCGTTCGGCTCGATCTCGCGCGAAGCGCACACGACGCTGGCGCGCGCGATGAACCAGATCGGCGGCAAGTCGAACACCGGCGAGGGCGGCGAAGAGGCCGACCGCTATCTGCCGCTGCCGGGCGGCGGCAAGAACCCGGAACGCTCGGCGATCAAGCAGATCGCCTCGGGACGTTTCGGCGTCACGGCCGAATACCTCGTCAACTCCGACATGATGCAGATCAAGGTGGCGCAGGGTGCCAAGCCCGGCGAGGGCGGTCAGCTGCCCGGCCACAAGGTCGACGCCACCATCGCCAAGGTCCGGCATTCGACGCCGGGCGTCGGCCTGATCTCGCCGCCGCCGCATCACGACATCTATTCGATCGAGGATCTGGCACAGCTGATCTACGACCTGAAGAACGTCAATCCGGCAGCCGACGTGTCGGTCAAGCTGGTGTCGGAAGTCGGCGTCGGCACGGTTGCGGCGGGCGTCGCCAAGGCGCGCGCCGACCACATCACAATTTCGGGCTATGATGGCGGCACCGGTGCCTCGCCGCTGACGTCGCTCAAGCATGCCGGCAGCCCGTGGGAAATGGGC
>NZ_RZPI01000556.1:0-3844 GCF_003998715.1 Mesorhizobium sp. M7A.F.Ca.CA.002.15.2.1 | reverse complement strand
CATCATGGCCTGTCCGAAGCGGCCGGTATCGCGATGCTGCTGCTCGTCGCCGCCTATATCTTCGGCAGCTGGCTGCATCTGCGCCCGCTGAAGATCGCCAGCTTTCAGCTGCATTATCCGGCGCTGCCGATCGTCGCCCGGCAGTTGCTGATCGGCCCGATCGAACTGCTGGCCGCCGCCGCGATCATCTTCTTCGCCCTGCCCGCGGCCCACAATCCCGGCTACTTCGTCATACTGGGCGTCTTCCTCGTCTCCTTCTCGATCGCGCAGATCTCGCATGCGCCGGGCGGACTCGGCGTGTTCGAGGTGGTGTTCCTCGCCGGCCTGTCGGACATGGATCCGGTCGGCGTGCTGGCGGCGCTGCTGGTGTTCCGGCTGTTCTACCTGATCGTCCCGCTGATTCTGGGCCTGGGCATCGTGCTGTTCTTCGAACGCTCGCAGTTCAGCCGGACGGAGCCTTGAGGCGTGGAATAGGACTGGGCGCCGCGCGCCGGCATCTGCAGTGTGGCGTCCTGTCGAAACGTGCCATTGACGCACAGAGCAGGCTTGACTATTTTCCGCTGGCGGCTACAAGGCAGCGCTCACAGCGGCTTGCCCGCTCGGCCCGCACGGTTTTCACGTTTATCGTGATATTCAAGATCGTGCCTGCTGGGGAATAGGTTAACGGTAGACCCACGGACTCTGACTCCGTTAGTCCTGGTTCGAATCCAGGTTCCCCAGCCACTCCTCTTCTCTCGATCAAAACAATCACCAACGCTCATCATCGTGAAATGCTCCCTGGCGACCACCTGACGGGATTCCAGCTATGGTGGGTTGCGGCGGGGTGACATTTATAGGATCGTCAAAGGATCGAAATTATCGAAGGAAGAACGGAATGCGCGCTTTGGTCTTCATCGGATTTCTGATGTTCGTTACTTTCTTGGTTGGCTGCACGACAGACAAGGGGAATGCCAGTCAAACCCAGACTGCGGAAGACAAGGCGCAGTGTACCGGCTTTGGTTTTAAACAAGGCACGGATGCTTTTGCCAATTGCATGATGAAGCTTTCGTCGCAGCGACAAGGCCAACAGCCCCAAGATCACGATGCACTCCTTCGCCGGTATAAGTCCTTAAGTATGGCTCGGCGCGGTGATGATCGGTATCCTGTATGCAGCGCCTCCGACATGGACAATGAACTCGATACTTCGGCAAATAAATGGATTGGCCCCAATTGCCAGATGGCACCAGATTAAGCGAGTGGAGTGCTGTACCAGCGACCCCGTCGAACGCGCCAAGCGTGAAATTCAAGACACCGCCGCAACACCAGTCGATCCAACGAGCCGGCATATTTATTCCGGCGTTCGCCGCATCGCGCGCCGTGTCGTCACTTACCCTGCCTTCCTGTAGGCCGCTTCGGCTGCGTGATTTCCTTCGATGAAGCCGAGGCCGATTCCGGTCGCGCTCCACTCCCGGCACCCGGCCTCTGCTACATCGAGGAGCATGGAGCAAACGCGTAATGGTCAGTGACAGCCGATTCCTTCTCGAACGCATCAGCCAAGGCTGCGTGACGCTCTCCGACGACGAATTCGTCATCGACAGGCTGGTCAAGTATTTCGGCAATGGCAGGATCCGCTGGCACGTCGAATTCCGCGGGCATCGCATCGAGCTGACGACAGGCCAGCTTAAGAAGCAGCCGACCTTCCGCAGGAAAATGCTCGAACAGACAGGGGTGCTGCCGCCCCAGCGTGCCGGGACCAACTACAGGCGATGGGCAGTCGATCTGAGGAAGAATGCCGTCGAGCTTCCTTGGCGGGATAGGCCGGTGGATAGCGGCTTCGCCATCGACAGGCTCGCCAGCCACGGCGACGGGCGCTGGACGGTCGAATATCAAGGCAAGACCATCAAATTCACGACGACGAAACTCCGCAGGCAGGTGAGTTTCCGCAAACGCATGCTGGCCAAGGCCAAGGTGCTGCCGCCCGAGTTGACCCCGGCTGCCTATCGGAAGTGGATGGACTGGCTCATTCAAAACGCCACCGAGGCTGCTCCGCAGGCCGGCGATGCCTTGATGACCGAGAAAAGCTGGCTTGACGACCTGCCTGAGCTAGCCGGCTGGCAAAATGAAACGGTGCCCGAAGAGACCGGCTAAGGGCGGCGATAGTCTCCAATGCAAGCAGCGATGGCACTCGTTGCGTTTGCCATGCCTGCCAGTTTCGGCACACATTGATGGCGAAGGAGTCTGACCAGAGCTGGCTCGCTGGCAATCAGAATTGAAATGAGACGACATGGACCGCTTCGACCTCGGCACCTACCGCCGCCCCATCTCCACTCGCTCGACAGAAACCCAGCGTTGGTTCGATATTGGCCTTAACTGGTGCTACGGCTTCAACCATGAGGAAGGCATCAAGTGTTTTGAGAAGGCGCTGGAGACGGATCCTCACTGCGCGATGGTTCACTGGGGCATCGCCTATGCCGCTGGACCTTTCTACAATCTGACCTGGAAGGAGCATGGCGAGGCCGAGGCCGACAGCGCGACCAAACGCTGCTTCGAGCATGTCCAACTGGCCAGGGCCAATGCGGCTTCCGCCAGTGAGATCGAGAAGCGGCTGATCGAGGCGCTGGCCGCCCGCTTCCAGAAGCCACACCGGGTGAGCCTGGAGGAATTCGAACGTTGGGATGACGCCTATGCCGCCGCGATGCGGCTTGTGTATCGGGACTTTCCCGATGACCATGATGTGATGGCACTGCTGGTCGAAGCACTGATGATGCGCACGGTGCGGCGGCTGTGGAACCTCAAGACCGGCGCGCCGGCGCCGAATTCCGATGTCGTCGAGGCGCTCGACGTCTGCGAGCGGTCGATCCGGCTTGCCGATGAGGCCGGCGCAGCACAACATCCGGCGATCGTCCACCTGCACATCCATCTCCTGGAAATGTCCACCATGCCGGAGCGCGGCATGCGGTCAGCGGATCTGCTCGGCGAGATGTGCCCCGATGCCGGGCATATGAACCACATGCCGGGGCACATCTATGTGCTGTGCGGCGAGTATGAGAAAGCAAAACGCGCCAGCGAAAAGGCGGTGCGCGCCAACGACCTCTATCTCGCCTATGCCGACGAGCCGACCTATTATTTGCTCGGCTGCTGCCACGATCTGCATCTGATGATGTTCACCTGCATGTTGTCGGGCCAGCACCAGTCTGCACTGTGGGCCGCCGACAGGGTGCGCAGCCTGGTCGCGCGCGACGTGGTCGCCATCCAGGGCCGGCCAAAGCTCACGCAGACGGTGGAAGGCTACCATGCGATGAAATCGCATGTGCAGGTGCGCTTCGGCCGCTGGCAGGAGATCATCGACGAACCGATCACCGAGGAGCCGGGCCTCTATGTGCTGACGGCGGCCATGCAGCGCTACGCCAAGGGTGTGGCGCATGCGACGCTCAAGCATTTCGCTGAGGCTGAACGTGAGCGCGAAGAGCTCCATCGGCATCTGAAAGGCATTGCGCCCGAGCGGCGCTTCCTCAGCAACCCGGCGCAAGCTTCGCTGGCTGTCGGTGCCGCCCTGCCTGTGCAGGACGAGCGCGCAGCAAGGCTGCTGTCACTGACGCGAAGTCTGCCTGTCGCCACTGTTGCGGCCGATCGGCTAGAGCAATTCCAGGAAAAGTGTGAAACGGTTTTCCGTCCGGAATTGCGTCAAAACAAGGAGTTAGAGCGGGTCGCCGTCTCCGTGAAACGGTGAACTGCTTTAGCCAAACAAATTGTCGGCCAGATCGTCGTTGGCGGTGGAAACCTCGCCGCCCGGGTATGTCACCTGCCGATCAGCCAAGGCTCCATGCTGCGTCGTCCCACGCCTTCGATCAGCACGGAGCAGTCT
>NZ_RZPI01000555.1:0-3845 GCF_003998715.1 Mesorhizobium sp. M7A.F.Ca.CA.002.15.2.1 | reverse complement strand
GTCTGGTGTCGCGCATCGCCAGCAGCACCACCACGATCGGCGAGCATGCCGAGACGATCGTCGGCGCCTTTGCCGATACCGAGCAACGGGTTGCCGAACGCGCAAGGCGGACCGGCCAGGAAATGGCCGTGCATGCCCGCGAAATCGAGCAGGCGCTTGCCGGCGCCGACGAGCGTCTCGCCTCGAGCGCGGCGGCCGCGGCAGCCCGTGTCGAAGAGCAGGTCTCGGGCGTCGAGAACCGCCTCGCCTTTACGGCCGAGACGATGGGCCAGAAGCTCAACGAGCAGGTGTCGAACGCCGAGGCGCAACTCGTCTCGCGCGCCAATGTGATCGCCGAGACCTTCACCGCGGTTGGCCAGCATATCGGCCAGAGCACCAACGATGCCGCCAAGACGATCGGCGCCAACACCCGCGAACTCAACACCATGCTCGCGGCGCGTTCGGCCGAAATGTCGAAGATCCTCGACGAAACCGCACGGCCTTTGGTCGAGCGCTTCGCCCAGGGCGGCTCGGAACTGCAAAAGAGCATGGAAGAGGTCACAGAACGCGCCACCGAGAAGCTGCGCAGCGAGAATGCCGCACTTGTCGACGCGCTCGCCAACCGCACCGCCGAAACCTTGTCGGCGGTCGAGGGTGCCCGCTCGTCGCTGTCCGACAGCGTCGCCGACCTCATCGGCCGGATGACCAAGTCCAGTTCGCAGCTCGGTCAGCTGATCGAGCAGGCCGCGGTCAATCTCGGCCAGGTCGATGAACGCCTGAGCGGCAGCACGCAAAGCTTCGCCGCCACCACCGAGAAGGCCGCGCAGACCTTTGCCAGCTCGGCACGTCTGGTCGATTCGAACACGACAAGGCTGACGGAACTGTCGTCGTCCACCTTGCGCGAGGTCGCGTCGATTGCCACCAAGTTCGACGAGCACAGCCGCCTGCTGTCCAGTGCTTCGGACCTGTTGAGCTCGGCCCAGAGCAACCTCGAACACACGCTCGAACGGCAGTCGTCGCTCGAAGACCTCGCCGTCGGCCTGGTCAAGAAGTCGGAAGATCTCGAAAGGGTCATGCGCTCGTTCGAAAATCTCGTCGGCCAGACGCTGCAGAACGCCGAAGGCAAGACGATGGAGTCGGCCGACAAGATCCGCAACGCCATCACCGACGTCGTCGACTCGGCAACCAAGCGCTTTGCCGATGCGACCGAGGAGATGCGGCGCACAGCGGGTTCGATCAAGAGCGAGCTCGACCTGACCCGCGCCGAGCTCAAGAAGGGCGTCATCGAAATGCCGGAAGAGGCCAAGGAATCGACTTCGGCCATCCGCCGCGCCGTTTCCGAGCAGATCAACGCCCTGAAGGAGCTTTCGGACATCGTGGCCAAGTCCGGCCGCGGCGGTGAAGGGTCCGAACCACGCAACCTGCGTCCGGCGCCGCAAGCGCCGGCCGCACGCGCTGCCGAGCCGCCGCGCCGAGCACCGGCACCGCAGCCGGACCTGCGCACGCCTCAGGCGCCCTTGGGCGGCCCTGCATTGCGCGGCACGCTCGACCTTGACCGTCCGACCGAGGCGGCACCGCGTCCGCGCGGCGATGCCAACGCCCGCACGCCGCAGGGTGGCTGGGTGCGCGATCTGCTGACCGCGGCATCGAACGATGAGGACCTCAGGTCGGCAGCTCCCCCAGCGACTGCGGAAGCGCCCCGCGCTACGCCTGCCCAGCGATCGCCCCTTCATGTCGTCGAATCGCTGAACTCGCTCTCCGTCGATATCGCGCGGGCCATCGACCACGATGCTTCGATCGAGCTGTGGAACCGCTACCGGCGCGGCGAGCGTGACGTGTTCACAAGGCGGCTCTACACGCTGAAGGGTCAGCAGACGTTCGACGAGATCCGTCGCAAGTATCAGGCCGAGGCCGAGTTCCGCGCCGCCGTCGACCGCTACTGCGACGATTTCGAGAAGCTGCTCAAGGATGTCTCACGCAACGACCGCGACAACATCATGGCGCAGACCTACCTGACGTCGGACACCGGCAAGGTCTACACCATGCTGGCGCATGCGAGCGGCCGCCTGCACTAAGACGGGAATTGAACAGGCGGGCCATGGTCCCGCCTGTGCCTGCTCTAACGTCCGGCACGCGTTGAACCTGCCCGCAACAGGTCTTGCGAGACTATCGATGCCTTCGGAATCCGCCCTAAGTCGATCTCCCGACGGCGCTATAATTCATCCACAGTACCGCTGCCCTAACGCTCGCAGGGTGTGATCGTGAAGACGGCAATCATTTTCGACTGCGAGTTTCTTTGCCTGGAGGGCTCGCAACGCAGATTCTGGTGCGCGGCCCACGATCCCGACCCGGTGATCGCACAGATCGGCGCCGTCAGGCTTGGACTTGAAGGCGACTTCCCCCTGCTCGGAACACACAAGGCCTATATCAAACCGGTCGACCGGTTTGGTCAGAGATACGCCTTGGACCCATTCTTCACCAAACTGACCGGCATCACCGAGGAAGATTTGGAGACAAAAGGGGTGGCACTAGGGGATGCCCTCGCCGACATCGATCGTTTTTCCGAAGGGGCGCGATTCTGGTCCTGGGGCAAGGACGAATTGAACATGATCGCCATCAGCTGCTATGTCGGGGGCATTCAGCCTTCGATCCCGGCCACCCGGTTTGACAACGCCGTCAAGCTGCTGATCGCAGCCGGAATGCCGATCGAGGATCTGGCGAGAACGCCGAGCAACAAGCTTGCGGATTACTACGGCGTCAAGCACCCGCCATTGCAGGGGCACGATGCGCTCGATGACGCGCTGTCCGTGACCTACACCCTGCAGCACCTGATGAAGACCGGAAAGCTCCGGCCGGAGATCTTCGACCACTTGTAGGTAGAGAAGCCTGATGGGATTCCGGCGCGCGTCGCGCTCAGATCACCGAATCCGTCCAGCGCACGATCTGCCCGGCGGCGTCGCCGAACGCCTTGTCGAGTGCGCTGACATAAGCAGGATTGCCGCTGCCCGAGACGGGTGCGGCTGCGGTGAAGCTCTTGGAAGCACGGACCTCGCCGTTGCGATCGTTCAGGATCCGCACGAACAGATCGACCTCGGCATGTTCGCCGCCGTCGACCCGAACCTCGAATGAGCGGATCTCGACGATCACCTGATAGTCGATCGCCAGGCCCTCGCCCGGCTTGCCGACGCCGGCAAAGCTGCCCGATCGCTGGAAGGTCTCGGCCAGCCGCGCCTGCACGATCAGCGGCAGCCGGTCAGCCCATTGCGCGCCCTTGAGATACTGGATCGAACGATCCGACGGCTTGATGACGATGTTCTGGCTGTCCAGCGCCTTGAGCGCCGACGGCTGCGCGATCAGGATCTGGCGGCGGCTGTGGCCATGCGCGTCGACCGACGGCGCCGACAGCTCGAACGTATCGAGCGGCGCGGGCTTGCCGCCCAACGCCGCACAGCCGGCCAGCGTCAAGGCAAGCAGTGCCGCAGCCGATGTCAACCCGCCCGTTTTCACCCACACAGACTTCACGCGCGATCCCCGTTGTCCCCGGATCGTAAGATCGACCCGCTTTCGCGGCTCATGTTTCTGGGGCGCGCCGGCGCCGAAGTCAACGCCGCGCCCTGCCATCGAATTGCCGAACCTCGCCGTCGCCACCCGACAGGATGCGCTGCGGATTGCGGCTGAGGTCGGTTACCGCCTCCTCGATGCGGCTGATCGAACGGCGGCTGTCCTGCACCAGCGCTTCGACGTTCGAAAGCCCCTGGCCCGAGAATCGCGCCAGATTGTCGGTGATGACGCCAAGGCGGGCATTCAGCGTGTCGGCAACCTGCTTGAACGACTTCAGCGTCGCCCTCGCATCCGCCATCACGCCG
>NZ_RZPI01000554.1:0-3846 GCF_003998715.1 Mesorhizobium sp. M7A.F.Ca.CA.002.15.2.1 | reverse complement strand
CTTGTTTTGCAAGGCGTCGAGATTGGCATTCATGCGGTCGATGGTGGCGTTGAGCCCGGCGCATTGATTGAGGTTGCGGCCAAACAGCGAAAAACCGCACCCGGCCTGGCTCGCCTGGCTGCGAGCCTTCGAAATCTGCTCATGCTGCCTGGCAATCGCGGAATCGTATTTCCGGACTAGCGCCGGACCGCCACCGCCGCCGCGCGAGGACGCGGCAAGATCGGCTTCCAACTGGCGGCAGACCCGCGAAGCAGCCTGTGGCTCGGCTACTCCCCAGGTTGCGGACAACAGCAGGCCAAGCAGCACGACAGCATGCGCCTGCTTCCACCCTCCGCTTGCCATCCGCCCAAACTCCGCCTTCCAAATCGGCTGTTAGCCCCGCAAGGCTACCGTGTTCGCGGTTAACTGCAGTTTACCGCGAAATCCGTGTTCAGCCCAGATTGACGACCGCTTGTGCCTTGTGGGCGGCTTCGACCACGGCAAGCGCCGTCATGTTGACGACGCCGCGCGAGGTGACAGACGGCGTCAATATATGCGCCGGCATGTCGGTGCCGAGCAGGATCGGCCCGACATGTAGCGCATCCGTCATGGTTCTGAGCGCCGTCAGCGTGATGTTTGCCGAATCGAGGTTGGGGAACACCAGCAAATTGGCTTCGCCCTTCAGTCTCGAATGGGGATAGACGCGCTGGCGCAGGTGCTCCGACAGAGCAGTGTCCGCATGCATCTCGCCATCGCATTCAAGGTCAGGCGCGATGCGCGCCAGGATCGCCGCTGCTTGCCGCATCTTCAGGGCGCTGGGCGAATCGCGCGAGCCGAAATCGGAATGCGACAAGAGTGCTGCCTTCGGCTCGATGCCGAAGCGCTGGATTTCTTCCGCCGCCAGCACCGTCATCTCGGCGATTTCTTCCGCCGTCGGGTCGACGGAGACGTGGGTGTCGGTCAGAAAGATGATGCCGCGCTGCGAGATCAGCATGGAAAGCGTCGACAGGTCGTGGTCCTTGATGCCGGCGCGGGGGCCGATGATCAAGGTGACGTTGCGCAGATGCCGCTCGAATCGACCTTCGAGGCCGCAGACCATGGCGTCGGCATCGCCGCGTTTCAGCGCAAGTGCTGCGATCACCGTGTTGTCGGTGCGCACCATAGTGCGCGCGGCTTCCGTCGTCACGCCACGCCGGCCGGCGAGTTCGATCAAAAGGTCGACATAGTGGCGGTAGCGCGGATCGTCTTCCGGGTTGATGAGGCCGAAATCGACCCCGGGCTTGATGCGCAGGCCGTAGCGCTTCAGGCGCACTTCGATGACGTGCGGGCGGCCGATCAGGATCGGCTCGGCGATGCCTTCCTCGAGCACCACCTGGGCAGCCCGCAGCACGCGCTCATCCTCGCCGTCGGCATAGATGACGCGCTTGGCGCTCGATGCCTTGGCGGACGAGAACACCGGCTTCATCACCAGGCCGGAGCGGAAGACGAAGCGGTTCAGCTTGTCGATATAGGCGGCAAAGTCGGTGATCGGCCGCGTCGCGACGCCGGTGTCGCAGGCTGCCTTGGCGACCGCGGGCGCTATGCGCAGGATCAGCCGCGGATCGAAGGGCGAAGGGATCAGGAATTCAGGGCCGAAGATCGGCGTCTCGCCGGAATAGGCGCGGGCCGCGACGTCCGAAGGTTCCTCGCGTGCGAGCGCTGCGATTGCCCGCACCGCCGCCATCTTCATCTCCTCATTGATGGCGCTGGCGCCGCAGTCGAGCGCACCGCGAAAAATGTAAGGAAAACACAGTACGTTGTTGACCTGATTGGGAAAATCGGACCGGCCGGTGCAGATCATCGCATCCGGACGCGCTGCACGCGCTATTTCCGGCATGATCTCCGGATTGGGGTTGGCCAGCGCCAGGATCAGCGGCTTCGGCGCCATGTGCTGGAGCAGTTCCGGCTTCAGTACGCCTGCCGCCGACAGGCCGAGGAAGACGTCGGCGCCCGAAATGACGTCGGCCAGCGTGCGCGCCTCGGTGTCCTTCACATAGGGGTCTTTCCAACGATCCATCTCATCGGTGCGGCCCTTGTAGGCGACGCCGAAACGGTCGGTGACCCAGATGTTTTCGACCTTGGCGCCGAGCGAGACCAGCAGGTTGAGGCAGGCAAGGGCGGCAGCCCCGGCGCCGGAGGTGACGATCTTGATGTCCGATATGGTCTTGCCGGCGAACTCCAGCCCGTTGAGCACGGCGGCAGCGACGATGATGGCGGTGCCGTGCTGGTCGTCGTGGAACACCGGTATGCCCATGCGGGCCTTCAGCTGTTCCTCGACCTCGAAGCATTCCGGCGCCTTGATGTCCTCGAGATTGATGCCGCCGAAGGTCGGCTCGAGGGCCGAGATCGTCTCGACCATGCGCTCGATAGCGGGCGCGTCGATCTCTATGTCGAAGACATCGATGCCGGCGAACTTCTTGAACAGGACGGCCTTGCCTTCCATGACCGGTTTGGAGGCCAGCGGGCCGATATTGCCGAGGCCGAGCACGGCCGATCCGTTTGTGACGACACCGACCAGATTGGCGCGTGCGGTGTAGTCGGCGGCGGTCGCCGGATCGTCGCGGATTTCCAGGCAGGGGGCGGCGACGCCGGGGGAATAGGCGAGCGCGAGGTCGCGCTGATTGCCGAGCGGCTTGGTCGCCTGTATCTCGAGCTTTCCCGGCCTTGGGTGCTTGTGGAAGTAGAGGGCGGCTTCGTCGAGGTCCGAACGTGCCGTCTTTTTGCTCTCGCCTTCCATGCGGCCGCTCCCTCGAAATCTGCCTGGAGATTCCCTTTTAGCATGCAGCCGTGGTTTTTCGCGACGCTAATTGACGCGCCGGCGGCAATACCCGGCGGCGCGTAGAAAGTATTGAACAATCAAATACTTATAACGATTGTCTGACGGACGGATCCGACCGTTTCACGGATAAGTTGATCAAAAGGCGCTGACGTAAAGACCACCATCGACCGGTATGTTCTGCCCGGTCAGATAGCCGGCGTGGACCGAGCACAGGAAGGCGCAGATCTGGCCGAATTCCTCCGGCGTGCCGAGCCGCTTGGCCGGAACATCGGCGCTGATGCGGGTCTTGCGCGCGGCTGCGGCCTGAGGGCTTTCGACTGTGCCGGCCTCATGCGGGCCGCGCAGCCGGTCGGTGTCGAGCTTGCCCGGCAGAAGGCTGTTGATGGTGACGTTGCGGTCGACAACCGTTCTGGCCACGCCGGCAAGGAACGAGGTCAGGCCGGCACGCGCGCCGGACGACAGGTCGAGGCCGGGAATGGGCACATAGACCGACAGCGAGGTGATGTTGACGATGCGACCGAAGCCGCGCGCCGCCATGCCGTCCAGCACGGCCTGCACGAGCTCGATCGGAGTCACCATGTTCTGGGTAACGCCTTCGAGGATCTTTTCGCGATCGAGCGTGCGGAAGTCGCGAAGCGGCGGTCCGCCATTGTTGTTGACCAGGATGTCCGGCTCGGGGCAAGCCACGAGCAGCGCCTTCTGCACCTCCGGCTTCGAGACGTCGCCGACGACTTCCGTCACCGTGACGCCATAGCGCTCGCGCAACTCAGCGGCGGTTTTCGCCACCAGCTCGGCATTGCGTCCGTTGACGACGACGTCGCAGCCGGCTTCCGCCAGCGCCACGGCGCAACCGCGCCCAAGTCCCTTGCTCGAAGCGCAGACGATGGCCTTCTTTCCGCGGATACCAAGATCCATGACGATTTCTCCTGTGATTTGGCCGGCAAGCTAGTCCTTCGGCTGGACCAATCGCAACCGTCATACGATTGTTGCATGAATCGGGGCATAGGCTCGCGAAAGCAACGGTGAAATCGCGATGTCCGGCCAAGAGC